>JAUZEM010000333.1 GCA_030839005.1 Actinomycetota bacterium
TGGATGCCGACGAGATGCGCGAGATCGCCGAGGTTCTCGCGGCTGTCCTTCGGGGCACGTCCGCCGGTGTGGTCGCGTCGGGACCGAACCAAGGGAAGCCATCACTCGTGCAGTTCCGCCTCGACGAGGAGGAACTTCGCGCCGCCCGCTCGAGAGTGGACGACCTCCTCGTTCGATACCCGCTCTACCCCGAAATTGAGCTGTAACGTCTGCCCCGAACCGATGCCGCGAAGATTCATGGGTCTTCCAATGCCCTCAGGAGACACTCCCGGACCCATGAATGCGCCTGAGTCCGGAGGTTGACGATGTTCGTACAGGTGATCAAGGGGAAGGTGAGCGATCCGGCCGCCGTACGTCGACAGAACGACCGGTGGCGCAAGGAAGTGCAGCCGGGCGCGACCGGGTTCCTCGGCAGCACGGTCGGCGTCGCCGCCGACGGCACGTTCATCGCGCTCGCTCGCTTTGCCGACGAGGCGGCCGCCAAGAAGAACTCGTCCCGGGCCGAGCAGAGCGCGTGGTGGGCCGAGACGGCAAAGCTATTCGACGCCGAGCCGACGTTTCGCGAGTCGAGCGACGTCACGACGCTGTTCGACGGTGGCTCCGACAGCGCGCGGTTCGTGCAGGTGATGGAGGGATCCGTAAAGGATCGCACCAAGGCCGAAGCATTCGAGACCCCGGAGATGCTGAAAGAGCTCCGCGCCGCGCGACCGGATCTGATCGGTTCGGTGCGCGCGTGGTTCCCGGGCGGGAAGTTCGTCGACGCCGCGTACTTCACGAGCGAGGAAGACGCGCGCAAAGGGGAGAGCTCGGCTGATTTCTCGGGACAGCAGGAGTACATGGACCTGTTCGGCGAGATGACGTTCATCGACGTCCGCGACCCGATCCTCACATGAGCGACCGAACGATTCGTGGTGCCGGCGCGGCCGGCATCGTCTTCGTGATTCTCGTCGTGATCACGATTGCGATCTCGGGGTCGCCGCCCATGGCCGACGATGCCGTGAACAAGATTCGCGACTACTACGTCGACCACCGGTCGAAGCTGCTGTGGGCCAACCTCATCGGCCTGGTTGCCATCCCGTTCGTCCTGTGGTTCGCAGTGGTGCTACGGGAGATGTTCCGGGGCGACCGACTCGCCAACGCGCTCGGCACCCTCTCGCTCGCGGGACTGCTCGTGACCGCGCCGATGGCGATGATCGGCGGCGCGCTCCAAGTCTCGGTCATCTACGTCGACGGTGCAGCGCAGGCGTACCGGCCCGACACGTTGCGACTCCTCTGGGACGCGCAGAGCCTGGCGTTCGCAGCCACGTCAGCCGGCATCGTGGCGTTCACGTTGGGCGCCGCGCTGGCGATCCGCCGCACCGGCGCGCTGCCGAGCTTCACGATGTGGCTGGCGTTACTCGCGGTCGTCGGCAACATCGTCGCGATGTTCACTGTGCTCGACGCCGGCGCCGCGACCATCGGCCTCGCGGGCGTGACGACGTTCGCGCTCTTCATCCTGGTCACCGGCACCACCATGGCGGCCGGGAAGACGAACGCGCCAGTCGGACCCTGACGGACTCCTGGCGCGCGATCGCTGCTCTCAACAACGCGCAATGGTGCGATGTCGTCTGTCGGTCCCACGGTGCGCGGACCCGATTCGACGACGACGCGTGGACGAGTCGGGCGCGGACGCCGCTCTACTACCCCGACGCGGTCACGCTGGTACCGGATGTCTCCATTCCCGACCTGCTCGCGCGCGTCGACGCGTCGGCGGGTTGTTCGATCAAAGACAGCTTCGCGTCGCTCGATCTCACCGACCACGGTTTCCGACTTCTGTTCGACGCACAGTGGATCGTCCGGACGAGTACACCGCTCCCGCCGGAGGAAGGTGGCGCGCGTTGGGATCGGGTGCGCGACCGTGACGGCTTCGTGCGGTGGGTCGAGGCCTGGCGGGCGGAGGATGGTCCGACGGGTGTCCTGCGCGCCGATCTTCTCGATCACGACTCGGTCGCAGTGCTCGCTTCGCGCGCGGGCGACCGCGTAGTGGGTGGTGCGATCCTCAACCGCGGCGCGAACGTCGTCGGGATCTCCAATTGCTTCGCGGACGAGGGCGTCACCTCGCCGAGCTGGTCCGGCTTGCTCGCCATCGCCCGCTCCATCTTCGCCACGTCGACCTTCGTCGGCTACGAGTCCGGCGGCCGATTGGCCGCCGCAGAACGCGACGGCTTCGAGATCGCGGGTCCCCTACGCGTGTGGATTCGCGAAGATCCGGCGCCGGCGCGGCGCTGAGGTCGCGCGGACTCGGAGCGCGTCACCCGTCGGCGTGAGGTCGACCACGCCGTCGGCTCTCTACAAGGAGGTTCAGCGCGCAGGAGTGCTCGGACGTAGTACTGCTTCGCACTCGTGGATCACGTCCGCGCCGTAGTGGATGCGCACCGCGGCAAGTGTTCCATCGTCGTCGTGCGTCTCATCGAGCGTGACGCTGTTGGACGACTCAATCTCGGTTCCACAGATCGGGCAGGGGAACTTGTAGAGCATCGTCGACATCGGGTTCCCTTCGTCTTCGTATTTCACAGTGGGCCCGCCCGGGCGGAAGTCGCTGAACGGCGTTATATCGCATTCGCTCGATGGCTCGCTCGGGGGAGATCGTCCGGCGCGATTTCGGCCACGAACCGTCCGGCGATATCGCGGTCGGTGAGCATCGCGTCCGACACTTACGCCGCCCGTGCTCTCCCGGCTCGCGCGCGGGACGTGCGACTCTTTCGCAGCGATCGAAGAAGACTGAGCAACTTGCGCTCCTCGGGGAGAAGCTGACTGCTGCCCCGCGCCGAGGCGTCGTGCCAGCGCTCACCCAGCGAGCCGTCGCAATACCAAGCGACGATCGCGGGATGCACGTAGCTGGAACGCGAAACCGCGCGGGTGTTGCGCAGATACGAGCTCACGTCGTCGAGCGCGGCCGCCAGCGTCTTGCTGGCCATCGACTCCGATTTCGGCGGCGGTTCGCCTGCCAGTTGATCGACGGCGAGCAGCGTTCCCGCCCAGGTGCTGTAGTCCTTGGCGGTCACCGCGCTCCCCGCCGTCGCCCGGAGGTTGTCGTTCACGTCGGATGAGGTGATCGGGTGCGCGTCGCCCGCGTCGTCGACGTACTGAAACAGCACTTGCCCCGGCAGGTCCTGACATTTCCGGACGACGCGCCGCAAGCGGGCGTCGGCGACGTTCACATCGGCCGCGATGCCGTGCTTGCCCTCGAAGACGAGCCGAAGGGTGGTCGGTGTGAACTTGGCGTGCCGGTTGCGGAGTGTCGTCAATCCGTACGAACCGTTCTCACGCGCGTACTCCTCGTTCCCGACGCGCACGAGCGTCAGTTCGAGGAGGCTCACCACGGCGGCGACGATCTTCTCCTTCGGCATCCCGGTAACCCTGAGATCTCGTGCGACACGTGCGCGAATCTTCGGGAGGGACTGAGCGAACTCGAGCAGTCGATCGAACTTCTCGGCGTCGCGGTGGGCGCGGTATCCGGGGTGGTATCGATATTGCTTGCGCCCCCGAGCGTCTCGCCCGGTTGCCTGCAGGTGCCCGCTCGGATCGGCGCAGATCCACACGTCTCGCCACGCAGGCGGAATCGCGAGCGCCCGGATGCGCTGCACGGTTGCGGCGTTGGCGCGGGTTCCGTCGGGTCCGAGGTACACGAATCCCTTGCCCGCGCGCCGGCGCAGGAGCCCGGGCGCACGGTCGTCCGACCACAGCAGCGCGGGCGGAAGGTCTTCGGGATCGGTCAACACGGACTCGCCGTACCCGACGTCGGCGCCGATCATGCGCACCCGGTCAGTGCGGAGTGACGCGGCGCTCGTCGTCGGCGTGTACGAGCTCGTCGAGCTCGGCGTCGATGGCGCCGGGCGTCTCGCCCTCGACGAGGAGTTTCGGCAGACGGCGAGCGAGCGGCGCCGGCAACCACCAGTTGGCGTCGCCGAGCAGCTCCATGGTCGCGGGGACCAGCACCATGCGCACGAGGGTCGCGTCGACGAAGATCGCGGTCGCCAGCCCGACGCCCATCATCTTCAGGAAGACTTGGTCGGCGAGCACGAACGCGAGGAACACGGAGATCATGACTGCAGCGGCGGCGGTGATGACCCGCGCGGTGTGCGCGAGCCCGTCGGCGACCGCGCTCGCGTTGTCGCCGGTGCGCGCGTACTCCTCGCGGATCCGTGAGAGCAGGAAGACCTCGTAGTCCATCGAGAGCCCGAAAAGGATCGCAAACATCATCATCGGGATGAAGCTCGGGATCGGTACCGGGTCGTGAATGCCGACGAGCCCGCCGAGCCATCCGCCGCGCACCATCACCGCGACGACGCCGTAGGCCGCGCCGACCGACAACAGGTTCATGATCGCGGCTTTGAGGGGCACGAGGATCGAGCGGAACACGACGAGCAGCAACAGGAACGACAGGAGGATCACGACCGCGATGAACGCGGCGAGGCGGTCGACGATGTAGCGCGTCGCGTCGACGCTCATCGCCGTGGTCCCGCCGACGGACACCGAGACGCCCGTGCCGGCGGTGGCCCGGGGCAACACGTCGTGGCGCAGGCGCTTCACGAGGTTCTGGGTGGCGTCGGCTTGGGGGGACGACTTCGGATACGCGCTCACGAGCGCGATCCGGCGGTCGGGGCTCGGCACCGGCGGACCGACGAACGCGACGTCGGGGTCGGCGGCCACCTGCGCTGCGACCGGACCAACCGCGGCCGCGGGGTCCTTGCCGTCGGCGGTCGCGACGAGCAGAAGCGGGCCGTTGAACCCGGGACCGAAACCTCGGCTGCGCAGGTCGTAGGCGCGTCGGGTCGTGAACGACTGCGGATCGTTGCCGGCGTCGGGGAAGCCGAAGTGCATGTGGCGCGCGGGCGCGGCCAATGCGAGCAACGCCAAGAGGCACACGATCGCCGCCGTCCAGGGGCGTCGCTGCACGACGCGGCTCCACCGGTACGAGAGCGAACCGCGATCGCCGGAAGCCTTTCGATTCACGAACGGCACCCGCAGCCGGTCGATCTTCGATCCGATGAAGCCGAGCATCGCGGGCAGCAGCGTGACCGACGCCAACATCACCACGAGCACCGCGAAGACCGCGCCGACCGCCAGGCCGCGCAGGAAGCCGAGGTTCATCACGAACAGACCGAGCAGCGAGATGATCACGGTGCAGCCGGCAAAGATCACCGCCCGCCCCGACGTCTTGATCGCGGTGATGACCGCAGCGCGCGGCTCGAGTCCGTCGTGCAACGCGGCGCGGTAGCGGGTGACGATGAACAGCACGTAGTCGATCCCGACACCGATGCCGATCATCGCCGCGACCTGGGGTGCGAAGTCGGGGACTTCGAGCACTCTGGCCGCGAGTGTGACGAGGCTCAGGCCGACACCGAGGCCGACGACGGCGACGAGGATCGGCAAACCCATCGCCAGCAACGATCCGAAGCTGACGAGCAGGATCAACGCGGCGACCAACAGCCCGAGACCCTCCGAGCTGAACGACGTCTGCTCGGCGCCCATGATGGCGAAGCCGGCCAACTCGACCTGCAGGTCGGGGCGATCGACCTTCTCGCCCAAGGTCAGGAGCCCCTTGGCGTCGCTCGTCTTGTAGTCGGAGATGGTCTGGTCGAGCCGCACCGTGCCGTACGCGATCGTGCGCGCCGGTGCGATCTGTCGCGCGCCCTCGGCGGAGAACGGCGAGACCACCGCGCGCACGTGCGGCTGCTTCGCGAACTGGCCGAGGACGTCGGTGATCCGGGCGCGCACGGTCGGATCGTCGATCGTCTTGCCCTGGCGCGCCTGGAACACGACATCCACGTCGTCGCCGGCCCGGGCCGAGAAGCTGCGCTGCAACAGGTCCTGCGCCGTCTGCGAGTCCGAGCCCGGGGTGGTGAACGTGAAGTGGTAGCTGCCGCCGAATGCGCCCGCGCACACCGCGGTGCCGACAAGCAGCGCGATCCACAGCAGCAGCACGCGGCGGCGACGGCGGTACGACCAGTCCGCCAGGCGGGCGAGCACGGTCGGGCGCTCGGTGCTTCTCACGTCCATGACAGGTGACTCCTCATCGTGTGCTCGACTGTCGCTCGTTAAGACCGCGACGCGACCCGGAACTCATCGATCGCCCGATGTTCGAGATGTTCGAGGTGATCGATCGTCAGGAGATGTCGGCGAGGTACGCCTCGAGGCGATCGAGGCTCGAGTTGAAGCCGGCTTCGGATTCCGGAGTCGCGTACATCGGGGGCACGTTGGTCTGATGGATCCGCAGCTCGGTGCGCCCGTCACCGAGATCGATGAACGTCGAAGTAGACGTCATGCCGATGTCGGGCTCGATCCACGCGAGCTTCTCCGGCGGGTCGATCTCGGTGAAGACGCCCCGGCTCGGGTATTGCTCGCCGGTGGCGTCATTGACCATGACCGTTGCGAACACTCCCCCGACTCGGAGGTCGACGGTGATGTGCTCGATGGGGGTGCTCATCCCGACGGGCCCCCAGAAGTGGGTCAGATGCTCGGGCTCGGTGACGCACTTGAAGAGCAGTTCCCGAGGTGCGTTGAAGACACGAGTGATGACGAGTTCCCCGGTTTGAGTCATGGGTCGTTCCTGTCGTTTCGCCGGTCGGTGTGGCTGCCGTTTCGGAGCTCATTGAGGTGTTCGTCGAGGCGATCGAGGCGTTCCGTCCATACCCGGCGTTGCCCGTCGATCCAATCCGTAGCGGCTCCCAGCGCGCCGGCTTCGAGCCGGCAGGGTCGGGTCTGGCGGTGCCGGCCGCGTGAGATCAACCCCGCTCGTTCCAGGACCTGGATGTGCTTGGACACCGCCTGGACGCTCATGGCGAACGGTTCGGCGAGCTCGTTGACCGTGGCTTCACCGCCGGTCAGCTGGGCGACGATGGAGCGCCGGGTCGGGTCGGCCAGCGCCGCGAACATGGCGTCGAGGTCGTCGTCCGACAGGGTGGCCGTCACGACCGCTATTCAACTTCTTTATTGATCAACTGTCAAGTTGAGTACCGTCGATCAGCCCGTCGAGCGTTGTGACGGTCCATGCGACCAGTTCGTCCATGGTCATGGCCGCGCCGCGTGCGAGACAGCCCGAGAGTTGTTCCGCGCTGAGCATGTCGCGCAACGGCGCCGAGCCTTGCTGGCGCCGCTCCGGGGGTATCGCCATCTCCCTCAGGTGGGTGAGCGCGCCACTGCGAGCGGCGCCTATGAGGACCGCCGCATCTTCGGGCGCGTTCAGGATCGTGAAGATCTCGATGGCGTACGCGAGCGCGCCCGCGAGCTGCGGTTGTTGTTTGAGGTGTTCTTGCAACACGATCGAGTCGCGCAGATAGGTCAGGGCGTCGCGGCGTTCGCCCGCTCGCGCGAGCAACAACGCGCACTGGAAGAGTGTGGCGGCGAGCGTCGCGTCGTTCGTTCCGCTGCGGCCGAGCTCGATCGCGCGCTTGTAGGCACCGATCGCGCGCTCGGGATCGGTCACCGCCCATACGGTTCCGACGACGTAGTGCATCTGTGCGATCGTCGACGGGTTACCGGACCGCAACGCCAACGCTTGCGCGCGTTCGGCGTGACGCCGCGCGCCGTCGAGATCGCCGCTGCGGACCGAGGCTTGGACGAGCTGCGACAAGATCCGGGAGATCTCGGCGTCCGGAGTGCCGCTCGCCTGGAGCGCCGGTATCGCCGACTCGATCATCGGGATCGCCTCGGCAACGGTCGACTGACCGTCACTCGCGGCCGCGAAGAACACGCGATACGGCGTCGGGCAGTCGGGGCTGATCCCGTCACCGAGCGCCTCGCGGCCCAGCTCCGCCGCGGTCTCGTAGTCGCTTCGAGAGATGGCCGCCCACGCCGCCGCCGACAGGACGGCCGCGCGCCGGCCCGGGGTGGATGCGCGGGCGGCGTCGAGGGCCCGCTCGGGCGACGGGAGCGCCAACCGTACGCGGCTCACCATGCAGTAGTCCTCCGCCAGCGCCGCGAAGATCCGGACTCCGATCTCGGCGTCCGTCGGGTCGTCTCGATCGAGCGCCCATATACACGCGGTGCGCAGGTTGTCGAGCTCGGCGTACAGACCTTCGCGGATGCTCAGCTCGTCTGGCCCGAGGAGCTCCGGGCCGAGCCGCTCCGCGAATTCCGCAAAGTAGGCCGCGTGCCGGCGCCGCGCCGCGTCGAGGGCGCCGGCATCCTCGAGTCGTTCGAGGCCGAACTGGCGCAGCGTTTCGAGCTGCACATAGCGAGTGCTCGCGTCGCGCTGTTCTTCCACTCCGAGCATCGACTTGCGGACGAGCGCCTCGACCGCGTCCAGAACCGACCACGCGTCGAGGTCGTCGCCGGACGCGACGGCGCGCGCGGCCGCGGCGTCGCATCCCGAGCACACGGCGAGGCGGTCGAACATGGTGCGCTCGGTGTCGTTCAGCAGGCTGTACGACCACTCGACCGTGGCCCGCAATGTCTGGTGCCGTTCGAGCGAGCCGCGCCGGCCGCCAGTGAGCAGCCGGAACCGTTCGTCGAGCAGCGCGGCCAGCTCACGCGGGCTCATGGCAACCACACGCGCGGCGGCGAGCTCGATCGCGAGCGGGATGCCGTCGAGTCTTCGGCACGTCTCCGCGACCGGGTCGATGTTCGCGTCGTCGACCTCGAACCCCGGCCGCGCGGCGCGGGCACGGTCCTCGAAGAGCCGCACCGCATCGCTCGCCATCAACGACTGCGGATCGTCGGACGTGCGTCCCAAGCCGAGCGACCGCAACGGAAAGATCCGCTCACCGTCGATCGCCAGCGGCTCACGACTCGTCGCGAGCACGCGAACCGTCGAACAGGTCCGCAAGATCGCGTCGGCGAGATCGCCGGCCGCATCGAGCACGTGCTCGCAGTTGTCGAGAAGCAGCAGTACCTCCTTGCGGCGAAGGAAATCGACCGTGCTCTGCGTCAGGCTCACACCTGGTTGCGGTGTCACCCCCAACGAGCCGGCAACGACGTGCTCGACCGACTCGTCCTCTTTCGCAGTTGCGAGCTCGCAGACCCACACACCATCGCGGTACTCGTTGATCAACTCGGCGCCCGCATGGAGCGCGAGCCGGGTCTTGCCCACACCACCGACGCCGATGAACGTCACGAGCCGCGCCTCCGATACCGCCGTCGTCACCCCCTCGAGCTCGTCTCCGCGGCCCACGAACGACGTGAGCTGAAGCGGAAGGTTGCCGGAAAACGCATCGAGCGAACGCAACGCCGGGAACTCGCTCCGCAAACCTTCTGCTGCCAACTGGAACACCCGCTCCGGTCGCGACAGGTCGCGCAGCCGGTGCTCACCGAGATCAACGAAATCGAAACCAGTGACGAGCTGCCGGGCGGTCGCCGACACGAGAACCTGGCCGCCGTGCCCGACCGCCATCAACCGAGCCGCGCGATTCACCGTCGGACCGAAATAGTCGCCGGCCCGCTCCACCGCCTCGCCCGTATGCACGCCCATGCGCACCCGAGGCAAGTCCGTCGCCTGCAACTCGGCCTGCGCGATTTGCGCGCACGCGACCGCGTCGCCCGCCCGACCGAACGCGGCCGCGAACCCGTCTCCGCCCGTCGCGAACACGACTCCGCCGTGACGCTCGATCGCGCGGCGCAGGATCTCGTCATGGCCCGCGAGCGCGTCGCGCATCGCTTCCGCATCCTCCTCCCACCGTCGCGTCGAACCCTCGATGTCGGTGAACAAGAACGTCACTGTCCCCGTCGGCGCTTGCGGCACGTCACGGACGCTACCGACGACTTGGCCCCGGCCGCCCGTCTATGCGGTGAGCGGTCCGGCGCATATCGTGAAGGCGCGATGACGCAACCGATCGAAGTCATCTTGATGCGCGAGCTGGCGGGCCATCTCGCGACCCCGATCTTCGTCGTCGACTCCCAAGGAGACCTGCTGTTCTACAACGAGCCGGCAGAAGAGCTGCTGGGCAGCCGCTTCGACGAGACGGGCATGATGCCCTTCGCGCAGTGGGCGACGGTGTTCACGCCGACCAACGGCCGGGGCACTCCCCTTCCGCCCGACGACCTGCCGTTGGCGATCGCGGTGCAACAGCATCGGCCCGCGCAGGGCCACTTTTGGATCCGCGGGCTCGACGGCGAGCGCCGCAAGCTCACGGTCACGGCTATCCCGCTCCAGGGGCAGTGGGGAGAACACCTCGGCGCGGCCGCGATCTTCTGGGAGGAGCCGTGAAGGTCACGGTGTGGGGTACCCGCGGCTCGCAGGCCTCACCGGGACCCGACACGATCCGTTACGGCGGCAACACATCGTGCGTCGAGCTCCAAGCGGACGCGGAAGCCGACGCGCGCGTCGTGCTCGACGCGGGCACGGGTCTGCGCCGCCTGGGTGTCGAGCTGTCGCCCGACGTGCGCCGCGTGGACGTGTTGCTCACGCATCTCCATATGGATCACATCCAAGGCCTCGGCTTCTTCTCCCCACTGTTCCGTCCCGACTTCGAAGTGCACATCTGGGGACCGGGTTCCGCGACCGCCGATCTCCACACGCGCTTGACGCGATACATGTCGCCGCCGCTCTTCCCCGTGCGATTGCAAGAGCTGGCGTGCGATCTGCACCTGCACGATCTGAACGAGGGCTGCGTCGAAGTGCCCGGCTTCACGGTCCGCACGGCGCTCGTGTGCCATCCGGGTCCGACCGTCGGCTACCGCTTGGAGAACGAGCACGGAAGCCTGGCGTACCTGCCCGACCACGAGCCGAGGCTGGCGTGCAGCCGCTTTGCCGACTCGCCCGAGTGGTGCTCGGGTTTCGAGATCGCCGCCGGGGTCGACGTGTTGATCCACGACGCGCAGTACTCCGACGCGGAATACGACCAGCGCGTCGGCTGGGGCCACAGCAGCCTCAGCCAAACACTCGCGTTCGCGCGGCTCGCGAACGTCAAACATCTCATGCCGTTCCATCACGACCCCGCCCACGACGATGACACCCTGGACGACTTCTTCGACGGTGCGACCGCGCGGCCCGTCGAACCCTTCACAATCGGAGCTGCGCGCGAAGGGATGACCTTCGACGTCGCAGCTCGCGCCACAGTCTGAGTCCGACGGCCCGCCTCCACGCGTCGGGGCATCTTCGTAGACTCCCCGAGGAGTGCTGGAGGTGCGGGTGTCGTTCAGATCGTTCGTTGGGCTTCTTGTCGCCACGGGGTTTCTTGCGGCTGGTTGTTCGAGCTCCGCGTCGAAGGCGGCGAGCTCGGACCGGCCGGCCGCAGTGTCGACGACAACCACCGCGGCTACGACGCGGGGCGCGTATACACGCCCCGCGTGTGGGATCACGGCGAGCGGCCAGCCGAAGGCAACGGCGTCCGCGACGCGTGTGCCGGGATCGACCTCCGACTATGACGTCGTCTCGTTCGACGGCACGCGGATCCGCGTTCATTGGTTCCCCCTTCACCTCGCCGCCGGTGCGACGGCGCCGACCGTGCTCAAGGGCCCGGGTTGGGGCCAGCCCGGTGACGTGGACACCGCCGGTTCGGGTTACGGCCTGTTCGGCGATCTCGGCATTCACGCGCTGAACTCGGCGGGTTACAACATGCTCACCTGGGACCCGCGTGGTTTCGGGAAGTCGGGCGGGACGGTCGAGAGCGACAGCGCCGACTTCGAGGGGCGCGACGTCCAGCGACTCATCGACTGGGTCGGGCAGCAACCGGGTGTGCAGCTCGACGGCACGGGCGATCCGCGCATGGGAATGGTCGGCGCGTCGTACGGCGGCGGGATCCAGCTCGTGACCGCCGCGATCGACTGTCGCATCGACGCGATCGTGCCGCAGATCGCGTGGCATTCACTCTCCACGAGCCTCTACGCGGCGCAGACGGTGAAGCGCGGCTGGGGCGATCTTCTCTACACCGTCGCCACTGGTCACTCTGTCGACCCGCACATCACGAGCGCGCACAACGACGGTGACTCGTCCGGCGTGCTGAGCGCGGCCGACCGGCAATGGTTCCTCGACCGAGGTCCCGGCGACCTCGTCCGCAAGATCACCGCGCCGACGCTGTTCGAGCAGGGCACGATCGACACGCTGTTCCCACTCGGGGAAGCCGTCGCCAACTTCCGCATCCTGCGCGATGCGGGCGTTCCCACGGCGATGCTCTGGATGTGCAGCGGCCACGGCGTGTGCCTCACGAACCCCGGCAACCAGAAGCAGCCCGGCCAGGCGGCGGTCGCGTGGCTCGATCGCTACGTGAAGGGCAACACCAAGGTGACGCTCGGCCCGCGGTTCGCGTACGTCGACCAGGACGGCGTCGAGCACACCGCCGACGACTTCCCACCCCCGGCCGCGGCGCCGATCGTGGCCAGTGGACGCGGCACCCTCACGCTCGTCGCGGGCGGTGGCTCGGGTCCCGCGCACGCGACCGGCAATGCCGGCGTCCTCGGCGGCGTTGCCCTGCCGATCACTCCCGCGAAGGCATCTCACGCCGCGAACGTCCCGGTCACCATCGCCCGCGCCGCGAACATCGTGGGAGCGCCCCGACTGACGCTCCGCTACTCGGGATCCTCACCAGCGGGCGTGCGCCCGACACGCGTCTTCGCGCAGCTGGTCGACGACGCCACGGGCATCGTGCTCGGCAACCAGATCACACCCATCGCGGTCGTTCTCGACGGCAACGAGCACACGACGACCGTGCCGCTCGAGATGGTCGCGTTCACCGCGGCGCCCGGCGCGCATCTCACGCTGCAACTCGTCGCGACGACCATCGCGTACGCCGAGCCCCGCCTCGGGGGGACGATCGACTTCAACGCGGTGCAGGTCGAGCTCCCGACCGTGACCGGCGTGACGCGCCCGACCGCGTGACGCAGTCGGCTCGCGCTCATGACGACGCCTGACTTTCCGCAATACGACGCGAAGACCGCGTCCGGATTGCAGGGATCGGCCGTGGCGGCGGGAGGTCTCGCCACGTTCCTTGCGATCGAGCACATCGAGGTCGGGGCCGGTTCGTTGCACGCGCGCATCGCAGTTCGTGACGATCTGCTGACGCCGTTCGGCAACCTGCACCGCGGCGTCCTCGCCGCGTTGTGTGATCACGTGCTCGGAACGGTGCTCTATCCGGTGATCGCTCGCGGGGCGTGGGCTGCAACCACCGAGTTCAAGATCAACTACCTCGCGGCCGTCACCACCGGCGTCCTCGACGCGCGCGCGCAGATCATCTCACTCACCAAACGCACCGCCGTAGTTCGCATCGACGTCGAGAACGAGGGCCGCCTCGCGTGCGCCGCGCAAGGGACCGTGCTCGTGGTCGCTCCCAAGCAATAAGCGCAGATCAGGTCGGCTCGCGTACCCGGCGAGCCTCCCGCAGTTCGCCGGCGAGCGCGATGAGAAGCTGCTCGGCCAGGTCCGAGAATTCGCGCAGCATCGTGCGGAACATGCGGATGCCGATCACCGCGACCTTCACGTCGGTTTCGGCGACGACCGTCGCGCTGCGCGGCGCACCGTCGAGGATCGCCATCTCGCCGAAGTACGCACCGGGACCGACCCGGTCGAGCTCGACGCCCGCGTGGTGCACGACCGCCTCGCCCTCGAGAATCACGAACAGCGCGTCGCCGGGCTCACCCTCTTTGACGAGGTCGACGCCCGCGGGCAGCTCGGCGATCTGCGCGTGCCGCGCGATCGTCCGGCGCTGGCGATGGCTGCACTTCGAGAAGAGGACCACGTCCTCCAAGTGGTCAGTGAGCTCTCGCTTCGCTGTCATCTCGCCCTCCCGCGTGCGCCGCGCGACAGATCACCGTACGCTGCGCGAGCTCTCCACTCTTGCACGAAGCTGAGGGCGCAGTCGACTGAAAGCGGGGAGACGTGCGACGCCTGGCGATCTTGGTTGTCCGCCGCCGGTGGTGGGTCATCGCAGTGGCATTG
Organism: Actinomycetota bacterium; assembly: GCA_030839005.1. Classification (GTDB taxonomy): domain Bacteria; phylum Actinomycetota; class Acidimicrobiia; order IMCC26256; family PALSA-610; genus PALSA-610. The sequence continues at coordinate 13,853 of JAUZEM010000333.1, forward strand.
GTCGCGTTGCCGGCAAGTGTCCTGTACGGCGGCAGCGTGCACGACAAGCTGTCGCCGGGCGGCTTCCTCGATCCGGGAGCCGAATCGACCCGGGCGGCCGCGGCCATCGCCAAGGAGTTCCCGAGCTCGGGTCAATCCGACTTCGTGGTCGTCATCACCGCGAAGCACGGAACCGTCGACAGTCCCGACGTAGCCGCGGCCGGACTCGCGATCACCCAGCGCTTGGGAAGCGCGACGGGCGTGGTCACCGCCTTCTCGTACTGGAGCCTCAACAGCGTCCCGCAATTGCGCAGCCGCGACCAGCGCGAGGCGCTCGTCTTCGCCTCGTTGCGGGGGAACGACGACGCCAAGATCAAGCTGGCCGCCACGTTGATACCCCAGTTCGAAAGCGACACCAACGTCGTGAGCACCGGCGTGACGGGCGTCGCCGTTGTGACCCGAGAGCTCTCGGACCAAGCCGAGAAGGACCTCCAGAGATCCGACCTCCTCACCGGGCCGTTCACATTCATCGCGCTGGTGGTCGTCTTCGGCAGTTTGGTCGCCGCGCTCTTGCCGCTCGGCGTCGCGCTGCTCGCGGTGTTGGGAACGTTCGTCGTGCTGGCCGTGCTCGCAAAGCTCACGACCGTGTCGGTGTTCTCGCTCAACCTCGCGACCGGTCTCGGCTTGGGACTCGCGATCGACTACAGCCTGTTCGTCGTCTCCCGCTACCGCGAAGAGTTCGCCCGCGGCGTGTCGACGCCGGTCGCGATCGGCAGGTCGATGCAGACGGCGGGTCGCACCGTCGCGTTCAGCGCGGGCACCGTTGCAATCTCGCTCATGGCGCTCGCGATATTCCCCATTCCGTACCTCCGTTCGTTCGCGTACGCGGGGGTCGCGGTCGTGGCCCTGGCGGCGGTGTCGTCGCTCATCGTGTTGCCCGCACTCCTCGCCGTCCTCGGCCCGCGCGTCGACAAGTTCCGGGTGTTCAAGGTGCGCGAGGCGACCGACGGCGGCGCCTGGCGCCGTCAGGCTGATCGCGTCATGCGCCATCCCGTGCCGTACGCCGTCACAGTCAGTCTGGTGTTGATCCTGCTGGCCATCCCGTTCTTCCATCTGAAGCTCGGCCTCTCCGACGACCGGGTCGGACCCAAAGACATGCCCAGCCGAATCGCCACCGATCAGTACCGTGAGCATTTTGCGAGCCGGGAGGCCGACGCACTCTCGATCCAGGTCCCCGGCATCGACCCGAAAACCGACGTCAAGGCCATTGATCAGTTCGCGAGAGAGCTCGCGATCCTTCCGGGCGTCGCGCGCGTCGACGCACTCACCGGCGAGTACTTCATCCTCAACAAGACACTCGTCGCGGCGCCGCCGATCCCGATCGCGCAACGGTTCGCGCCGCCCGCCGGGCAGCGCGGCACATACCTCTCGGTCGTGCCCGACGTCGAACCCCTGTCGAGTCGAGGCGAGCAGCTCGTGAAGGACATCCGCGCCGCATCCGCGCCGTTCAAGTTCTCGGTGGCCGGACTGTCGGCAAGGCTCGTGGACACGAAACAATCGGTGACCAGCCGTCTGCCGCTGGCGCTGGGGCTCATCGCGCTCGCGACGTTCGTGCTGTTGTTCCTGATGACGGGCAGCCTCCTGATCCCGGTCAAAGCGCTCGTACTCAACATGCTTTCGCTCACTGCGACGTTCGGCGCGACGGTGTGGATCTTCCAGGAGGGGCATCTCGCGAACCTGCTGCACTTCACGCCGACGGGCACCATCGACGTGTTCACGCCGATCCTGATGTTCTGCATCGCCTTCGGGTTGTCGATGGACTATGAGGTTTTCCTGCTCTCTCGCATCAAAGAGGAGTACGACCTCGAGCGCGAGAACGAGCGAGCCGTGTCGATCGGCCTGCAGAAGACGGGCCGGATCGTCACCGCGGCCGCGCTCCTTCTGACGATCGTGTTCATCGGTATCGCCACGTCGGAGGTCGCGCTCGTGAAGGCGTTCGGCGTCGGCCTGGGGATCGCGGTGCTCGTCGATGCGTTCCTCGTCCGCGCGACGCTCGTCCCCGCCTTCATGAGGCTCGCGGGCCGTGTCAATTGGTGGTCGCCGCGCTGGCTGCGCCGATGGCACCTTCGGTTCGGGATCTGGGAGAACGAACCAATCGCGCTCCTCGACCGAGAGTTCGAGACGAGCGTTCGCTGACCGGAGAACGTATTCCGTCAAAGGCCGCATCTGGGCGCAGTTGAGTTGTTCCTGTTCTCAGGCATAGTCTGCCGCCCAGCAAGAATTGCCTGGTCGTGCACAGAACGAGGATCCCGAGGGGCAACCGGGGTTCTGAAGTGTCAGCGGCGTCACTTCGGACGAGTGAACGACGTCTGGGGTGGGAGGGACGCAGAATGACCCAGAGCGAGGACGGGTCTCGTATCCGAGCCCTGATCACTGGGACCGGGCGGTACGCGCCCGACGACGTCTGGACTTCGGACATGGTCGAGGCGCGCGTCGACGAGCGCAGCGGCGGCTGGCACATCCCGAAGGGGATGATCCGCCTCGTCAGCGGCGTCGTCGAGCGGCGCTACGCGTCCGAAGGAATGTGCTCTTCCGACCTCGCCGCGCGGGCGGCGCAACGCGCCATGGCGACCGCGGGCATCGAGCCCCGCGACGTCGATCTCCTGATCTTCGCGTCGGCGTCGCACGATGTCGCGGAGCCGGCGACGGCCAACATGGTCCAGATTGCGCTCGGCTGCGACCGCGCGGCGGTGATGGACGTGAAGAACGCGTGCAACAGCTTCCTGAACGGTCTCGACGTGGCGCAGGCGTTCATCGAGACCGGCCGGGCGCCGCGCGTCGTCGTCGCGTCCGGCGAGTGCCTCTCGCCGACCATCAAGTGGGACATCGACGGTTCGGACGATCTGCCGATTCGACTGGCGGCACTCACGTTGGGCGATGCCGGTGCGGCGTGCGTCCTCGAGGCGAGTGCTGCACCGGAGCGCGGCGTGCTGCGGGGCGCGTTCGAGTCGGACGGTAGTCACTGGGAGCTCTCGACCGTGCTCGGCGGCGGCTCCCGCTACGGCGCAGCACCGGAACGGATGTTCTTCGAGTGCCGCAGCACGAAGTTGCAGCAGCTTGCCGTGACCCGGCTTCCCGCGCTCGTGACCGACGTGCTGATGAAGCTCGACTGGGCGCTGGAAGACGTCGCGCTCGTGGTTCCCCACCAGGTCTCGAGATCGGTCATCGAACGGATCGCGTCGCTCATGGGATACCCGCTCGACCGCTGCATGGTGACGCTGGACCGGTTCGGGAACACCGCGGCCGCGAGCATCCCGTTCGCACTCGACCTCGCCATCGAGGAAGGGCGTGCGGCCGTCGGCGACAAGGTCCTTCTCGTCGGAGGAGCGGCTGGGTTCAGCGCGGCGGTGGTCCCGCTGATTCTTTGAAACGGGAACGATGACGGTACAACCGGTCGCCGGTCCGCGTCCCGACGCCGGCCGTCAACGCGCGATCTCCCTGCTCGACCTGCTCGACGACGCCGCGACCGGGCGCGGGACGGTGCATTTCATCGCCGACGAACCGGAACCGACGCGCTTCAGTGAGCTCTGGGACGCGTCCGAGCAGGCGGCCCGGTGGATCGCGGCGAAGGTCGGAGCCGGTGGCGTCGTCGCGGCGGTGCTCACGAACACGCGCCCTTGCGTTACCGCGCTGCTGGGGGCGTGGCGAGCGGGATGCACGGTTGCGTCGCTCCCGTTACCAGCGCGGGGGATGCTGACGCAGGTCTACGCCGGCCAGATCACGCGGTTCTGCGCGGCCGCGGGCGCGCCGACGCTCCTCGCGGACCCGGATCACGCGCCGCTGCTCGCCGATACGCCGCTCCTGGTGCACACGTTCGACGAGACAATGTCCGGTGGTCCTCCATCCTCGTTCGAGGGGGAGGGCGCGCTGGTGCAGTTCACCTCGGGCAGCGTCGGGACGCCGAAGGGCATCCACCTGAGCCTCGACGCGGTCGGTGCGAACGTCCTCGCGATCGTGGCGGCGCTCGATCCCGTCGCCGGTGACGGGCTCTGCTCCTGGCTCCCCCTGTCGCACGATATGGGCCTGATCGGACAGCTCCTGTCGCCGCTGGCCGCGGGCGCCCCCCAATTCGGCCATGTCCGGCTCACGCTCATGAAGCCGGACACGTTCATGGCCAACCCGCGGTCGTGGCTGCGGACGTGCTCGCAGACAGGGGCGACGATCACCCTCGGGCCGAACTTCGCGTTGGAGCTCGCGGTGCGTACGAGCCGCCGCATCGGATCGCTCGACCTGTCGCGGCTGCGGGCGATCATCGTCGGGTCGGAGTCGGTGCGGGCCGACACGCTCGAACGATTTGCCGACGCGTTCGCCCCGGCGGGATTCCGACCGTTGTCGTTGTGTCCCGGATACGGCTTGGCGGAAGCGACGGTCGCGGTCACCATCGTGCGCCCGCACGAGTCGTGGCGCTCCATCCCGCGGCCCGCCGACCATGCCGCGCCGGCGCCGGGCGGCGAGTCCCGGCCCCTGGTCTCCACCGGCTCCCCGGTCGACGGCGTCGAGGTGCGGGTGACCGCGCCCGACGGGCGGGTCGGGCCGATCGAGCTTCGCAGCCCGTCGCTGCTCTCCCGGTACATCGGAGCCGACCTGGGCCTCACGGAGGACGGCTACTTCGTCACCGGCGACATCGGGGTGATGCACGACGGCGAGTTGTTCGTCCTCGGCCGCGGGGACGAGGCGATCGTCGTCGCGGGCCGCAACCTGTACCCGGACGACATCGAGTCCGCGGTGCACCACGAGTCCATCCGTCGCGGGTGCATCGCCGCGGTCGCCGCGCCCGACGGAGGTCTCGCCATCGTCGTCGAGCCGAGCGCGTCGAGCATGTCGAGGTCCGAGCTCGAGACCGCGTGTCGCGGGATCCGGACGGCCGTCGCGAGCCAGACCGGCTGCCCGCTGGCGACGGTCGCGTTCGTCCCGCGCGGCTCGTTGCCCAAGACGCCGAGCGGGAAGCTCCGCCGGCTCGCGATCAGCCGATCGCTCGCGGCCGACGACGGCCTGCTGGCGCGGGTGAACTTCGGATGACCGCTTTCGACGCCGATCGGATCCGCGCGCTGCTCCAGGCCGAGCTCTCGGCGGTCACCGGTGAGCCGATCGCCGTCTTCCGGGACGACGCGCTGCTCAGCGACCTCGGCCTCGACTCCTTGTCCCTGATCGAGGCGCTCCTGAGCGTGCGCGAGCAGATCGTCGAAGACCTCGGGCTCTCGATCGACGATGTGAGCGACCCGCCCACGTTGCCGTGGCTGGAGACCGTCGGCGAGCTGGTCGCCTTCGTGCGCTCGTCGATCCCGGCGAGCGTCGGCGACGACTAACACTTCGGCCGTCCGAGGTTCTTGTCCATTCTGTGGGTTTCTGTGTTGAAGATTCTTCGCGAGATTCTTCAAGACGAAGCGCGGAACCACGACTCCAGGCGGGCGAATCCTTCATCGAGGCCAACGGCGGGGTGCCAGCCGAGCGCCCTGCGGGTTTCGCGCTGGTCGAACCAATGCGCGGTCGACAGCTGTTCGGCGAGGAATCTGGTGATCGGCGGGTCGTCCTCACGGTGCAGCGCTTCCCACGCCCGCTCGAGAACGGTTCCGGCCGCGCGGGCCACCGCCACGGGAACGCGCAGGCGGGGAGGCGCCAGTCCGGCAACGAACGCAATCCGGTTCAGGAGCTCGCGTACCGGCCGGGGTTGGCCGTTCGAGACGACGAGCGCGCGCCCGCCCAACTCGCCGGCATGATCCGCGGTGGCGACGATCGCATCGGCCGCGTTGTCGATGTACGTCGTGTCGATCAGCGACCCGCCCGATCCGATCACCGCGAGCCGGCCCTGACGCGCTCGGCTGACGATGCGACCGATGAGTTGCGTGTCACCCGGGCCCCACACGAGGTGCGGGCGCACCGCGACAACCGCGAACGCACGGGTGGCGGCCCCGAGCGCCAACCGCTCCGCGGCCGCCTTGCTCCGGGAGTAATTGTCACGCGCCGAGTCGGGGTCGGCCGGCCCGGCCGGCGCGCCCACGAGCGAGGTGCCGGCATTGGCGACCGAGGGCGAGGAGACGTAGACGAATCGGTTGACGCCCGTCGCTCGAGCGGCGTCGAGCAGGTTCGCAGTACCGGTGACGTTGGTTCGCGCGAACGCCGGCCATGGTCCGACGACCGTCACTCTCGCGGCGGCGTGGATCACGACCTCGGCGCCGGCGACCGCGGCCTCGACCGCCCGCCGATCGGCGACGTCGCCGAGCACCTCGCGCAATCCCAATCCCAATCCGTTTGGTCGGCGCTGGAACACCGTCACGTCATCGCCACGAGCGTGCAGCCGCTGGGCGACGGCACCGCCGAGCAGGCTCGTCGCGCCGGTGACGAGAACCTTCACAGCGCGCGCATCCGTCCGCCGGCGAGGATCGCGCTCGCCCACTTGCCGACCCGCGTCCGGTCGATCTTCGAGTTGTGTCGCTTGTCGACCGGCAACGCGGGAACGACGAAGACGGCCGCGATGTCGACGCACGCGACCGCTCGGACCCCTTCCGCCAGCACGCGGGGGGCCAGGTCGGGCCGGCGCGGTCGTTGGGTAGGAGCGACGACCACGACAACCTGCTGCGTCCCGGCCGGTCCCACACCAACCGCGGCGGCGCGGTCGACCTCCGACACCGACTCGACCGCTTGCTCGATCCCGACCGGTGTCACGGGCCCGCCGGCGGTGGTGATGACGTGGATCATGCGGCCCTCGATCCAGAGCCGACCCTGCTGATCGAGGTGACCGACATCGCCGCTGCGGTGCCAGTGCGGCGGTTGCTCGCTCGCGTGCTGGGTGACCCACAGCTTGTCGTAGCTGTCCTTCACGTGCGCGGCCTGGATGCAGACTTCGCCCGCGACATCCGGGCGCGTCGTCAACTCGCCGATGGCGTGGCCGGTGTCGTCGAGCGGGCTGATCGCGACGGAGACCTCGGCGAGCGGACGGCCGACGCAGACGCCGTCGCCCGCGCCCGCGGCCTCGATCCCGGCCGGCGTGATGTCGGAAACCGGCAGCACCTCGGTCATGCCGTAGGGCGTATGGGCCTCGGCGTTCGGCATGAACTCGACCGCGGCCCGCAGCACCGAGCTCGGCACCGGCGCGCCCGCTGACAGGAGCAGCCGTACCTTCGCGAGGGCCTCACGATGGCGCGGCGTGAGATCACCTGCGGTCGCGATCACATTCGCCAAGGCCGCAGGTGATGCGAACACCAGCGTTGCTCCGATCGCTTCGGCAGCCTCGGCCAGCGCGACCGCGCGCAGGGAGCCCGGCGCGGTCACGCTCATGTCGGGTACGACCGACGGAACCCCCATCGCCGGGCCGTACAGGGCGAAGGGCGCGAACGCGGCGACGAACCGGTCGCCCTCGTTGATGTCGTACACACGCGCCAGCGTGTCGCGCTGGGCCTGGAGCTGGTGATGCCGATACGACACCCCCTTGGCCGGGCCGGTGGCGCCCGAAGTGAAGACCACCGCGGCCAGGTCGGAATCGGCGGGCGTCGGCGGTGCGGGCCGGCCGTCGC
>JAUZEM010000344.1 GCA_030839005.1 Actinomycetota bacterium
GGCACGCGTTGTCGCAGTGGTGCCTCGGCCGCGTACTGCGCTGCGATATTCGTCGCGCCGCCCGAGCTACAGCCGGAAGGCCTCCTCGGGGAAGGCGAACACCTCGCCCCGGCCGGAGCGCGCGAGCGACTGGTAGTCGCGCCGGGCGAACCACCAGCGGCCGTCGACCCGGCGGTAGTCGTCGCGGTACACGCCGAACGCTTGCGTGGAATGGCCCGATACCGCGTCCTGACGGAGCTCGCAGATGTAGAGCCGACCCGCGGCGCGGTCGCGATCTCCGCCGACCCGGAGCGCGACCCGCGTGCTCAGGGGGACGAACTCGAAGAACTCGAACCGCTCCACCGCCGGACCGATGAAGTCGCCGACCTGCTGCGGTCCGACGAGCTCGATAACGGGATTGGTGACCGTGTCGACCCGCACCGGCGCATCGGCGAGGAACATGTCGTGGAACTCCGCCCAGGCGCGGCGCGTCACCGCGTCGGCGTACGCGTTCTGCAGCCGAGTGATCGCGACGTAGTCGATCGTTTCCTGCAGCGCGTCGTCCTCAGGCATTCGGGCGGGAGAAGTCGCGGTTCGGATGCTTGGGCGGCATCGCGACGTCGGGAACCTTGCAGCGGCTCTCGCGCATGTCCTCGAGCACGTGGACCATGTTGAGGAGGTCCTCTTCGTATCGAAACTTTCCGTTGCCCGCGTAGATGAGTGTCGAGACGCCCGATTGCTCGTACGGTCGCCCGTCCGCGCGCTTCCCAGGGAGCAGTTGTTTCCATTTGATGATCACGTTGTCGCCGTCGATCGCGTAGAACTCGACCGGGAACTTCCACTCCTCCAGTCCGACCATCGCGTCGCCGAAGACGGTCGCTTTCATCTCGTCGATGCCCTCGACCCGGCCCCACGCGGGGTCGATGAACACGGCGTCGTCGGTGAAGTACTCGGCGAGGGCGCTCCAGGTGGCGCCGCCGGCGTCGATCACCTTGCGCGTTTCCACGTAGCGCTCGACCGTGGCCTCGATCTCGTCGCGGGGGTAGGGCATCGGCGCGCCTCTCTGTGATGGGCGTCGGAGGAACCGGGGCCCAGACGATGATCCGATCGGGCCGGTTGATGCAAGCGCGGCTCACCGTATGCGAGCATCGGCAGCTCAGGGGGTGCGAGAGTGCGGCGGTTTCGCCAGTCGGCGGAGTGGCGGTTGTTCCGGGCGTTCTTTTCGGCGAGCCCGCGCCTCGCGATCGTGTGGTGGTCGCTGGTCGTATTGCGGGGATTGCTGCCGGCCGCGTTCGTCGTCGCGATGGGCGTCCTCGTTTCCGCGGTGCAGCACGGCGACTCGCTCGCGATCCCCTTGACGCTGATCGGTGTCGTGTTCATCGCGCTCCAGGCGCTCGGTCCGGTGCACGACGCGGTGTCGTCGAACCTCGGAGCGCAGCTGTCGGCGTGGCTGCACGATCAACTGATGTACGCGTGCGTCCGACCGCCCGGGCTCGGACACTTGGAACGCTCCGATCTCGCCGACGACCTGTCCGCGGCGCGCGAGTTCGATCTCGGGATCTCCGGCCCGGGACTCGTCGTGTCGATGCCGAACATCGGCGGCGGGTTCGCGTCGTTCGCGGGCGGCATCGCGCAGGCGACGCTGTTGTTCGGCTACCGCTGGTGGGCGCCGCTGCTGCTCGGGGGCGCCTGGGGATCGACCCATCACTTCTTGAAGTCGGCCTCGATCTGGCACGGTCGCACGACGGACGAGATGGTCGAAAAGCAGCGACGCGCGGGTTACGCCTATCGTCTCAGCGTCGAGTCGCCGGCGGCCAAAGAGGTGCGCCTGTTCGGTCTCGCCGGCTGGATCGTCGGCGGGTTCTCGTCGCTCCGCCGGCAACTGCTCGACCTTTCGTGGGCCGATCGCCGGCTCGGCGCGCGGTCGACGACCTACGCGATCGTTGTCGTCGGCGTCGCGAACGGGTTGTTCTTCTGGTCGTTGGGTCGGGACGCGAGCGCAGGTCATCTCGCACTGGGAGCACTCGTCGTCTACGCGCAGGCCGCGGTCGGCGCCAGCGCGCTCGCGTTCGGCGAGTACGACTGGTGGTTGCGCACGAGCGCGCAGCCGGTGCCGCTCGTGCTCGACCTGGCGACGCGCATGGGTTCGTCGGGCGCGCTTTCGTCGGGAACCCGATCGGCCGATGCACTGCCGAGCCACGAGATCCGCTTCGAAGGCGTCCGGTTCGGATATCCGTCCGGTGACCGGCTCGTGCTCGACGGGTTCGACCTCACCATCCCGGCGGGCACATCGCTCGCGATCGTCGGTAAGAACGGTGCGGGCAAGACCACGCTCGCGAAGCTGCTGTGCCGGATGTACGACCCGACGGCCGGAGCGATCCGCGTCGACGGGGTCGATCTGCGCGATCTCGATCTGGCTTCGTGGCGCTCGCGCCTCGCAGCGGTGTTCCAGGACTACCTGCGTTACGAGTTGCCGCTGCGCGACAACGTTGCGCCCGGCGGCGCGCCCGATGCCGAAATCCTCGCGGCGCTGTCGGATGCCCGCGCCGACGGTCTCGCCGCGTTGGACACGGTCCTGTCGCGCGCGTACGAGGGCGGGCGTGACCTCTCGGGCGGGCAATGGCAGCGCGTGGCCTTGGCCCGCGCCCTGTGCGCGGTGCGGCTGGGCGCGGGTGTCGTCGTCCTCGACGAGCCGACCGCGCAGCTCGATGTGCGCGGCGAGCTCGAGATCTTCGAACGCCTCATCGACGCGACCCGCGGCGCGACGACGATCCTCGTCTCGCATCGCTTCTCGACCGTGCGCCGCGCCGACCGCATCTGCGTCGTCGAAGCTGGACGCGTCGTCGAGGTCGGGACGCACGAGGAGCTGATCGAACTCGCCGGGCGATACCGGGCCATGTTCGAGCTGCAGGCGTCACGCTTCGACGTCGGCGATCTCGAGGACGGAGACGTAGTGTCGTTGGTGGAGCCGGCGTGAGCTTCCGTCGCCCCAACTCCGCCGGTGCCGACCTCCCGCCCGTATGGCGGTCGTTGGCGCGCTCGATGCGCATCGCGTACCGCGCCGAACCGCGCCTGCTCATCGTGTCCTTCGTGCTCGTCGCGGGCTCGTGGTTACCGGACGCGTTCGGGGCGCTGTGGCTGAAGCTCCTCGCGAACGGCGTCACCGAGCATCGACGTTCCCTCGTGATGTGGTCGGCGTTCGGGCTCGCGGCGGCGGCCGCTGCGGGCTGGCTGTTGCGGACGCTCGGCGACCGGATTCAGAGCCGCTTCCGCGATCGGGCCACGATCGAGATCGAGGCCCACGTCGCGCATCTCCAGGCGTCGGTCGCGAGCATCGAGCACCACGAACGCCCCGAGTACCTCGACCGGCTGCAACTCCTGCGCGAGCAGGTGTTCCTCCTGAATCACCTCTACGAGTCGCTGATGAGCACCGTCGGTTCGGTGGGACGGATCGCGATCACGGTCGCGCTGCTCGCGTCGATCCATCCCGTGCTCGTGCTGCTCGTCGTGTTCGCGATCCCGCCCGCCGTCGTCTCGACCTGGCGGGCCGGTGTCGAGCGCCGGACGGAGGAGCACGCCGCGCCCAATGCTCGACTCGCCCGCCATTTGTTCGACGTCGGCACCGCAGCCGGTCCCGGCAAGGAGATCCGGGTCAGCCGGACGGAGACGCTCTTGTCGACGCGCCGGCGGGACGCGTGGGAGGCGTGGTTCGCGGAGGTGGCGCGCGCCCGCTGGATCAGTGCGCTGAGTCACACCGCGGCGTGGGCCGTCTTCGGGACGGCCTACGTCGGTGCAGTGGTGATCGTCGCGTCGGGGCTCCACCGCTCGGCCGGTGATGTGTTGCTCGCGCTCGCCGCCGGGGCGAACCTCTCGCGTTACCTGGGCGTCACCGTCGGTCAGGCGGAGTTCCTGCGCTGGACGCTCGACGCGTCACAACGGCTCGCCTGGCTGGAGGACTACGCGACGACGAATCTGGACACCGCCGATTCCCCCGTTCCGACTTCCTTTCGGGACGCCGTCCGCTTCGAGCACGTGTCGTTCCGCTATCCCGGAACCGAGACGCTCGTGCTCGACGACGTCGATCTCGAGCTAAGGGCGGGATCGGTCGTCGCGCTCGTCGGCGAGAACGGCGCCGGCAAGACGACGTTGGTGAAGCTCCTTTGCCGCTTCTACGAGCCGACCGAAGGCCGCATCACGGTCGACGGTGTCGACGTGGCCCGTATGCCGGCGCAGGAGTGGCGCGATCGCCTCTCGGGCGCGTTCCAGGACTTCTTCCGCTTCGAGTACGACGCCCGCCGCTCGATCGGCGTGGGCGAGCTCGATCGCGCCGACGACGAGGTCGCGGTCGGCGCGGCGGTGGCGCGCGCCGGCGCCGCGGACGTGGTCGCGCGCATGCCGCTCGGTCTCGACACGCAGCTCGGGCCGACGTGGAACGAAGGCGTCGAGCTGTCGATCGGTCAGTGGCAGAAGCTCGCGCTCGCGCGCGGCTTCATGCGCGACGATCCGCTCCTGTGCGTTCTCGACGAGCCGACCGCCGCGCTCGACGCCGAGACGGAGCACGCGTTGTTCGAGCGGTTCGCAGCCGAGTCGCGCGCGGCGAGCGACGACGGCCGCATCACGGTGCTGGTCTCCCATCGGTTCTCGACCGTGCGCATGGCCGACCAGATCGTGGTGCTCGACGGTGCGCGTGTGGTCGAGGCCGGTGCTCACGAGGAGCTGATGGCGCGGGCCGGGCTCTACGCCGAGCTGTACACGATGCAGGCCCGCGCCTACCGGTAGGGGGCGGTACGCGGTTGGATTCAGCCGGCGAGGCGCCGTTCGATGATGTCGAGGCGCTGAAGGATCTGTTGAAGGGTGTCGGCGGTGTCCGGCCGTGCGGCGGCGTGGTCTTGCTGCGCGTGCACGAATCCTGACAGCGCAGTGATCACTGCGCGTCGGGTGGTGAGCCGTTCGACGCCCATCCGCCGCAACACCTGGCTCGCAAGGCCTTGCTCGGTGCCGATCAGACCGAGGAGCACGTGCTCACAGCCGATGTAGTTGTGGAGCATGGCGCGCGCTTCGGCGGTCGTGGCCTCGAGTGTCTGCTTGGCCAACGGCGTGAACGCAATTCCTCCCTCGACTGGTCGACCCGCGGCAGGTTCGCTTGGTGGCCCCATGGAAGCCAGCAATTCTGCGCGCAGGTCGGTGAGCTCGATGTCGAGGGCCGCGAGCACCTTGACGGCGAGGTTCCCGCCCTCGTCGATGAGGCCGAGCAGCAGGTGCTCGGTGCCCACGTAATCATGAGGGACCTCGCGGGCGGCGTCCTCCGCGAGCACGAGCGCCTTTCTCGCCCGCGGCGTGAAGCGTCCGAACGTTCCGAGCCCGGGACGGTCCTCGGGTGGCGCAAGGTCGGTTGCTCGCAGCGAGGCGACGTCGCGAACGGCGCGTTCGAGCGCGCTCTGGCACACCGCCGAGACGGGCACGTGCGCGTCGCGCACCGCCGCGGCCAGATCGTCGGGCAGGTACACGTTGATCTTCGGCATGGGGTTATATTGGGGTTATAGGCCCGGTCCGTCAAGGGGAATCGGCGATCACCGCGGTGATCTCGTCGCCGTAGCGTTCGAGCTTGGTCGGGCCGATCCCGGCACAGCGCGCCAAGTCGGCCAGCGACTCCGGGCGGCGATCGGCGATGCCCTCCAGGTGCGCGTCGCTGAGCACGATGTACGCCGGTACGCCGTCGCTCGACGCTCGCTGCTTGCGCCAGGCCTTGAGCGCGGTGACGAGCTCGGGTGACGCGTGCGTGATGTCGGCCGATGCGCCGCGCGTCAGCTGCGCCCGGCGGCCATCGCGTTCCACGCGCTCGCCGTAGGGGATCACGACGCGCGCGCCATTCGCATCCTCGAGCACCGCGGCTTCGGTCCGCAGCTCGACGATCGGACCGCTCGACCCGGCAAACGTCACCTCCATGCCGAGCTCGGCCGCGAAGGTGTTGCGGGCGCGGCCCGGGGCGGACGGGGCCGTCGCGCTCGCAACGGCCTGGGCTTTCGCCGGCCGCGTCGCTTCGGGCGGCGCGGGTTCGAGGAGCTCTTCGAGAAACGGCCGAGGAGATTCCTCGTCGGCAACGACGTGCACCGCGGTGTCACCGCGGGTGATGGCGACGTGGAAGATGCGACGCTCCTCTTCGATGTCGTCGGCGAGGGCGTGGGGCATGAGCCCGTCGTGCGCGCCGAGCACGACGACGAACGGCCACTCCATGCCCTTCACGCGGTGCACCGTCGACAGCGCGACGCCGTCGGTACGCGCGGGCTCGTTCGCGGCCCGCAGCCGGGCGCGCAACCACGGCTCGAACGCCGCGGGATCGGGTTCGAAGGTCGCTACCGCGATCAGCGCGTTCAGATCGTCGCGGTGGCTGGCATCGGGAGCCTTGCCCGACAGGTCGAGGGTCGCGAGCGCGGCACCGAGGCCGACATCGTCGCGGATCCCGGTGAGGAGCCGGCCGGTGGTCGCGCCTGCCCCGAACGCCTGCCCGAGCGATTCGAGGTCGTCACAGAACGCCTCGAACTTGCCCGCCGCGGACGGGTTGAGGCCGTCGGCCTCGCGGCGCAGTAGCGAAAGGCGCCACTGCCGGCGCCGCTCGAGTCGTTGCAGCACCTCTCGCCGCAGCGAGCGGCTCGGGCGACGCGCCGCGAGCGCAAGATCGCTGCCGTGGAAACCCGTGTCGTTGCCGGCCGCGAGCGCGAGGCGAAGGTAGGCGAGTGCGGTGCGGGTGCCGGTTCGGTTCAGCACCGCGACGCTCACCGGCGTCCAGCACGGCACACTCGCCTCGCCCAGAAGAAGCTGCGCGGGCAGCAGCACCGAGTTCACGCGACTCAGCACGGCGATGTCGGCCGGTCGGACATCACGTTCGAGCCACATGGTGACCTGGTCGACCGCGGCGCGCGCGACGCGCTCCGGGGCGGCGGTGGCGATCGAGAGCGCATCGGCCGCACCCTGGGGCTTGGCGCCGACGATCTCCTTGTCGATCCGCCGCCGGTTGTACGAGAGCAGGTTGCGAGTCGCGGCGACGACCGGTCCCGGACAGCGGTAGTTCGTCGCGAGCGCGTGGTGCGTTCCGCCGGGGAAGTAGCGGTCGTAGTTGATGAGGAACTCCGGATCGGCACCCGCGTAGCCGTAGATGACCTGATCGTCGTCGCCGACACCGAAGACGTCGTAGGCCGGCGCGGCGATGAGGCGCAGCAGGAGGAGTTGGGCCGGCGTGAGGTCCTGGAACTCGTCGACCAGGAGGTGGCGGCCCTCCCGCTGGAACTCGCGGCGGACCTCGGGGGCACGCAGGAGGGCCTCGATCGCGCCGTAGATCTGCTCGTCGTGGTCGATGGCGTGGTCGGCGCGCAGCTTGTCGCGGTACTCGTCGAACATCGCGCCGAATCCGGCGACGTCGTCGCGTTGCGCCTCGATCACGTTCGGGTCTGCGAGCCCGAGGCGAACCTCGCCCAGCGCTTCCAGGTACGGGGCGTACATGTCGGTGTTCGCTCGGGGCTTCACGGGTACGAGCGCCTCGATGCGCCGGCGCATCTCCCACTCGTCGATGAGGGCGTGGTCGCCGCCGGCGCGCCGGAGGACGTCGTTGCCGAGCGCGTGCAGCGTGCGGATGCGTCGTCGCGCGCCTTCGGGCAGGTCGGCCAGGCGCGCCCGCATCGTGTCCTTGGCCCGGACGTTGTACGCGACCGCGGTGATCGAGCGCGGGCTCCAGCCTCGGTCGACGAGTAGGCGGAAGCGCTCGGTGAGAACGCGGGTCTTGCCCGAGCCCGCGGGCGCGATGACGCGCGCCGCGCCGGTGTCGTGAACGACGGCCGCGAGCTGGTCGGCTGCAAGCTCCGCGTTCGGGGTCACGCGCCGATCGGGATCGAGCAGTTGCTGTTCGAGGCTGTTGCGATGCACCAGCACGTGACCGCCGGGCACGGGGGTTGCGCCCCCGCGCGGGCCTCCGTCACACCAGGCCGGCGTGTCGCCGTCGACGAGCACGTCGGCGACTCCGGACGCGACGGCACCGAGCCGTTGGGCCTCGAGGGTCGGACCCCACACCATGCGGCCGGCGCGGTCGTCGTAATTGTTGGCGCGGGCGAGGAAGTAGAGGCGCTCGCGCCCGAACTCGAAGTGGGGCGAGAGCGCGTACGGCGGCCTCACGGGCTCGGTCTCGGGTGCGCGGAGCTCGTCAGCGGGGCACCGCAGCTCGACGACCACCGGGATTCGCTGCGACCAGTGGTGGTGCAACGTCTCGAGCGCCGCGGCCGGATCGCGCAGCGTCGCGTCGTCGATCACGACCCGATCGGTGGCGGCCCAGTGGTCGGGCGCCACAGCCTCTGGGCCGACGATCACGCCCCGCCCGAGGCGGGTGACAATTTCAGGCTCGGTGAGATCGACCACGGGCCGCATCATGCCCGAGCGGTGAGACGGTCGAGGGCTAGCCGAGCTCGTTGCCGACGACCGACACGAACGAGACCATCTCGCCCGGGTAGCCGCCGAGGTTGTGGGTGAGTGCGAGCCCGCGGTCGGCGTGCGCGATCGTGCGTTCCGCCGGCGCTTCGCCCCGTAGCTGCAGCCAGGCCTCGAAGACCATTCGTAAACCGGACGCGCCGACCGGATGGCCGAAGCTCTTCAGGCCGCCGTCGGGGTTGACCGGCAGCGCGCCCCCGAGATCGAACGTGCCGTCGAGCACCTCCTTCCACGCGGTCCCGCGATCGGCGAA
Source organism: Actinomycetota bacterium (assembly GCA_030839005.1). Classification (GTDB taxonomy): domain Bacteria; phylum Actinomycetota; class Acidimicrobiia; order IMCC26256; family PALSA-610; genus PALSA-610. The sequence goes on from JAUZEM010000344.1 coordinate 8,705, forward strand.
CTGCAGGTCTTCGTAGATGAGGAGCTCGGCCGGCGTGAAGCAGTCGTGGACTTCGGCCATCGCGAGTTGCTCGCGCGGGTTGGTGATGCCGGCCTGCGCGTACGCGTCGCGCCCGGTCGCCGCGATCTCCGGAAAGGTCGTGTAGTCGTAGTCGGGGTCCGCGTTACCGGAGCAGTTGCCCGCGACGAGCGAAAGCGCCTTGACGTAGATCGGTTTGTCGGTGTAGCGGTGCGCGTCTTCCGCGCGAACGATGATCGCCGCGGCCGAACCGTCGGCAACGCCCGAGCAGTCGTAGACGCCGAGCCCGCCCGCCATCAGCGGCGCGTTGCAGATGGTCTCCATCGAGACCTCTTTGCGGAACTGCGCCCTCGGATTGCGGGCGCCGTTGTAGTGGTTCTTCCACGCGATGCGGGCGAGCACCTCGCGCATCTGCGCGTCGTCGAGGCCGTACTTCTTGCCGTAGCCGGGCGAGCACATCGCGAACATCGCCGCGGCGGTGAGCGTGCGGCCCGTGCCGTCGGTCGGCGTCTTGGCGGCGCCGACGAGGCCTTGGTACCCGCTGTCCTTCACCTTCTCGACGCCGATCGCCATCGCGACGTCGTACGCCCCGCTCGCCACGGAGTACGCCGCGTTGCGCAGCGCCTCGGAAGCGGTCGCGCAGAAGTTCTCGACGTGCGTTACCGGCTTGTCGTGCAGCTGTAGTGGTCGCGCGAGCGCCATGCCGCTCATGCCCGACATCGCGGTGCCGAGCCAGTAGGCGTCGACGTCGTCCTTGGTGATGCCGGCCGACGCGAAGGTGGCCTCCGCCGCATCGACGAGGAGGTCGTCGGTGCCCTTGTTCCACTGCTCGCCGAAGTTCGTGCAACCCATGCCCACGATGGCAACCCGGTCTTTGATCCCGTGCGATCCCATAGTGCGCTCCTTATTTCCCCGCTTGACTCAGGTTCCCCTTACGGGGCGGGCCTTCCAGAAGTAGTTGTGGATCTCGTCCGACGTGAACAGCTTGCGGAACGTCATCTCGACGCGGTCGCCCATCTGCAAGGTCGCCGCGTCGACATCGGTCAGCTCCACGGGGAGGCGGCCGCCACCGTCCCAGTCGACGACGGCGAACGCGACCGGCGGACTCGGGGAGTACGCGATGCGGTCGATCGTCAGCAGCGCGATCGTGCCCTGCACGTCGGCCATCGGGGCGGGTTGCATGTCGTCGACCGCGTCGCCGACGCGGGAGATGCGCGCGGGCGGCATGTGCAGCTCGCCGCTGCCACGGTCGCGGGAACCGACGAACGCGTACTTCCACTCCTCCGTGCGGCCCGATACCGACGCCGAGATGCGGTCGGGTTCCGGACGGCGCGGTGGTTCGAGCCGAGCTTCGCCCCGCCAGCTGAGGAACTTGCCGTAAGGGAGATCGGCCGCGCCGTCGATTTGCGCGGCGACGGTGCGCGCCGGCGCGTAGGACGCGATCGCATCGGTCGTGCGGAACAGGAGCACGTCGGCGCCGTCGGCGAGCACGACCAGCCCGATCACCTGGCCCGGTTGGGCAGACTCGAGGGTGTCGGCGAGCAGGAGCGCGGCGTGCGCGCTGCCGCTGTTGCCGACCGTGGCCGAGCGGTCGTCGACGAGCGCTTCCTTCGCGGTTCCGAGCCGCGCGCTCACGGCCCGTGCCGCGCGCGCGTTCATTCCGGTGACGATCACCCGGGCGACCTGGTCGGCCGAGAGCTCGGCCGCCTTCAGCGCCGCGTTCCACGCCTGCTCGACCAGCGGCCCGTACTTCACCTCACCGAAGCGCTCCTCCCACACGCGCGACCGCGTCGAACCGGGTGTGCGCCACCGCTCGAGGAACTCCTCCGTCGCGCTCGCGGCACCGAGATACTCCGCGATGACGGCGCCGTTGCTGTCGTCGCCGACCAGCAGCGCGCCCGCACCGTCGCCGGACGCCGACTCGTCGCCGCTCGTCGGCAGGCCGCCGCGCAGGTCGGAGGTGACGATCAGGACGGAGTTGGCGCCGTCGAGCGCGGCGCGCAGCGCGCCGATGCCCGACCGGAGGGCGCCGCCGAAGTCGAAGGCGGACACGTCGGTGTCGAGCCGCAATGCGGCATGGAGCGTCGACGCGTTGTTCTTGTCGAGATAGGCCGGCGTAGCAGTCGCGAACCACAGTGTGTCGGGCGTAGCGCCGGACGGTGCACTGCGCAGCGCGAGGCGCGCGGCTTCGACGCCCATCGTCGTGGTGTCCTCGTCGTAGGACGCGACCGAGCGCGTTCCCTTGCCGCCACCGCTCCCGAACGTCTTCGCGATCTCGGCTCGTTGGAGGCGTCGGAACGGCACGTAGCCCCCGGCGCTGATGATGCCGCGCATGGCCGGAGTCTATGACGCCGCTGTCAGCTCTTGTCCTGCCGGGCGGATCGGATCGGTCGTCGGGGTCGCGTCCGCAGTTCTGCGCGTTCTACCCTTCACGGTGGTGATGTCGGAATGACGATCGAGGCGAACGTCGAGCTCTCGGTCTCGACGTGGCAGCAGCCGCTACCGCCGCCGCCGGGCCCCGAACGGGCGCGCGTGCTCGACCTTCTTGCCGAGACCGTCGACGCGCTCGGCGATCATCGGCTGCGCGTCGCGATCGACGGCCTTACCGCTTCGGGCAAGACCAGCCTCGGTCACGAGCTGGCGCAGCGTCTGGCCCGCCGCGGCCGCCCGGTGTTGCGAGCATCGCTCGACGACTTCAAGAGACCGTGGAGCGAGCGCCATCTCTACGACCGCGTCTCGGGAGAGGGTTACTACCGCAACGCGTTCGATCG
>JAUZEM010000371.1 GCA_030839005.1 Actinomycetota bacterium
ATTTCGCGTTATGTACTTCTTCGTCGGGTTGCGTAGCTACGTGCCGTACCAAATCCTCCCTATCGGGTTGCATTTGACCGCCGCGGCCCTGTTGCGGGTGATCATGCGACGGGCGGGTGTCGGTCCGTGGATCTCGACCGTTTCGGCCTCCCTCTTCGTCTTCTTCGGGACGGGTAGCCAGGACATCTTGTGGGCATTCCAGATCGCGTTCACGGGACCCCTCGTGCTCGGACTGGTGCAGTTGATCCTGGCCGACCACGACGGGCCGATCGACCGGCGCGACTGGCTCGGCATCGTCGCGGGATTCGCGGCGATCCTGTGCTCCGGCGTCGCGGTGACGATGATCGCGGTCGTGGGTCTTGCTGCCCTCATCCGGCGCGGATGGCGTGCCGCCGCGTTCCACACCTTGCCCCTCGGCGTCGTGTATGCCGCGTGGTGGCTGCATTACTCCCGCGGTGCCGGCGCGACCGTCACCGACCCGTCAGTGCTCACCGACTGGGTTCGTACCGGGATCACCGGCACGTTCGACGCGCTCGGTCAGGTCGCGTTCGTCGGGTGGGCGCTTGCGGTCATGTTGGCGGGCGGTCTCGTGCTCGCGTGGCGGCAATACGACGGCACCGAACGGCGACGCCGGGGCGCGGCGATCTCGGCGATGCTCATCGGCTCGGTCGGCTTCCTGTTGATCAGCGGCGTCAACCGCGCGTGGATCGGTACTCGTTTCGCGTCCTCGAGCCGATATGTCCACGTCGTCGCGGCCTTGCTCCTCCCGCCGCTTGCCGTCGCCGCCGACGCTCTGATCCGGCGCCGGCGCGCGTTCGCGCCGCTCGTTCTCGCCCTCTTCCTCATCGGGCTGCCCGGCAACATCGCGGAGACCGGCAAGAACTTCTTCGGCAAGGCGTATTTCGCGAGCTACGAGCAGACGATGCGGTCACTGCCGCGTATGTCCCTCGCTCACCAAGTACCGCGTGACGTTCGGCCCGATCTCGTCAACGGACCCTGGATCACCATCGGCTGGCTGCTCGACGGCGCGAGCTCGGGCCGGATCCCGGCAGCTCGTGCCCCGACGCCAATCGAGCGTGCGACAAACCGCCTTCGATTGTCGCTCGAGCAGCTCGACAATGGACACGGGTCGGAATGCGCGCCGGTGCGCGCGCCCGTCGTTCGGCATCTCGTCGCCGGAGAGTCGTTCGTCGTCCGCGGCGCAATCCTGGTGCAGGTGATCGACGACGAAACCGGGAGCTCTTCGCACCTCGTGAGTTTCGGGGCGTCGTTCCTGTCGGGGGCACGTGACCACACCCTCCGAGACGTTGCGGGGCCGCTCACGATCCGCATCTCCCCCAGCGGCGCCGCCGGAATGTTGTGCAGGAGCTCGGGTTAGGCTCGATCCGGTGGATGAGATCGCTCGGCTGCGCTCGCGTTATATCGATCTGACCGTGAGTGCGCTCACGCACATGCTGTACCGGCCCTTCGACATTCGCTGGGACCAGAATCCCGAGCCCGACGACTACAGCGGCAGCGACGAGCTACGCGAGGCCGCCGCGAAGGAGTTCGCACGGGAAGACTTCGATTGGGCGAGCGTTCGCGCCGACGGCCGCGACTGGCCCCAATACGCGCAGACGATGGTGGGCCTGAAGCGTCTCGCCAACGTTCGTGACTGCGTCGAGCGCGTCATCGCTGACGGCGTGCCGGGCGACCTCATCGAAACCGGCGTGTGGCGCGGTGGAGTCGTGATCCTGATGCGCGCGATCCTCGACGCGTACGACGACCGCGAACGGACCGTCTTCGCGGCCGACTCGTTCCGCGGCGTGCCCCCGCCGAACGACGATGCGTATCCGAGCGACGCCGGGAGCCGGCTCCATACCGCCAAGGCGCTTGCCGTCCCGCGCGAGGACGTGGAACGCAACTTCGATCTCTACGGTTTGCTCGATGACCGTGTGCGCTTCCTCGAAGGATGGTTCAAGGACACGCTGCCGGCGATGAAGGGCCGCACGTGGTCGGTGATCCGCCTCGACGGCGACCTGTACGAGTCGACCATGGACGCGCTCGCCAACCTGTACCCCGGATTGTCGGTCGGCGGCTTCCTGATCGTCGACGACTACGGGCACGAGCCGTGCCGCCAAGCCGTCACGGATTTTCGCGACGCGAATGGCGTCGACGAGCCGATCGAACCGATCGACTGGCTGGGTGCCTTCTGGCGGCGCGCCCATTGAGCCGCGCGGGCGAGAGCGCCGCGGCGGCGCAAGCGACTCCGATCAGATAGCGCACGAACCCCGTCGTTCGTCGGCGACGTGGCGATATCCCGGGGTCACGGCGGGTCGGCCCGGCCGACGACCCGTGCGGGTACGCCGACGACCGTCGCGCGAGCGGGCACGTCGTCGACGACGACCGCATTCGCGCCGATGCGTGCCCCGCGGTGAACGGTTATCGGCCCGAGCACCTTGGCGCCGCTGCCGATGCGCACGTCGCGCCCGATGGTAGGACCTCGGTAGTTGCCATCGCGCAGGCCGATGGTCACCCACGGCAGGATCACGACTCCTGGGTGGATCTCGACGAACCCGTCGACGACGACCTGGCCGTGTCCGAGGTGGACTCCGGGGTGCATGACGACGGTCCTACCGATGCACACCTGTGCAGTCATCATGGCAAGACGATGCGCGACACGTGGGAGTACGGGAACCCCGAGTGCCTCGAGACGCGCCTGGGCGCGGTAGAAGACCTGTGCGAGGAAGGCGTCGCTTGTCCACGCGAGACGCAGCGCCTGGC
>JAUZEM010000428.1 GCA_030839005.1 Actinomycetota bacterium
CCCGCCTACCGCGGCACCGGCGTGCTCGACGAGATGATGCAGCACAGTCGGCCGTTCATCGACAGCCACGACCTGCGGCTCGTCTTCGGCTGTTGCGAACCGCATCTTCTGTCGTTGTACCTCGGCATGGGTCAACGACCGTATGCCGAGCACAACATCAACAGTCCTTCGGCCGGCTACCTGATCCCGCTGGTCGCGTTCATCCCTGATGTCGAGGCACTCCGCGGTGTGGGTCACGTGACCGCGCCGAACGCGCTACCAGGCTCCGTCGAAGGGGTGCTCGCCCGCGCGGGTTCGGTCCGCAGCCATTCCCTCAGCGCGCCAAAGGAGTATTGGAGCGAGGTTCGCCGAACCCTGGACGAGCTCCACGCGCAAGGAATCTCCGCGTTCGACGGGTTCAGCGACGGCGAAGCCGAACGCTGCATCGCCCGCAGCAACGTCATCGCATGCGCGAAAGGGGACCGCGTCCTGAAACGCGGCGGCACTGCCCGCAACATCTTCGTGGTCCTGGACGGCACCCTCGAGGTCCTCGATGACAATCGAGTCGTCGGCGTGCTGAGCACAGGAGACGCGTTCGGCGAAATGGCATTCCTGTTGGAACGACCCCGCGCGTTCGATGTCGACGCCGCGACCGAGCAGACCCGCATCCTGAGCCTCAGCGAAGGCGCACTGCGCAATATGATCGCCGAGGACCCTACCGTGGCCGCCAAGCTGCTCCTCAACCTCTCGAGGATGTTGTGCGTCCGGCTCATCAAGGCGAACTGACCCGTCGGCCGCGCCGGGCGCTAGTTTCCGGGAGATGAGCGACGCGAACATTTCCGGCCGGGACGTCACCGTCGACACCGCCGACGGTCCGATGCGCATCTACGAGGCAAGACCACCGGGCGAGGCACGGGGCGCGATCGTCGTCGTCCAGGAAGCGTTCGGCGTCAACTCATACATCGAAGACGTGACCCGGCGGGCCGCGGCCGCGGGCTATCACGCGGTCGCGCCCGATCTTTTCCATCGTTCGGGTCCGGGCTCCATCGCCGAGTACGGCAACTTCGAGAAGGTGATGGAGTACTTCAAGGACGTGTCCGGCGACGACGCCGTCCTCACCGATGTCGACGCGGCCCTCGCTCATTTGCGCGCCGCGGGCCACGCCGACAGCCGGATCGGCGTCGTCGGATTCTGCTTCGGCGGGCGGGTCTCGTTCCTGGTCGCGCTCCGGCGCGCACTCGGGGCCGCCGTGGGTTTCTACGGCGGTGGCATCGTCTCGGTCCGCTTTGCGCAGTTCCCGGCGTTGGTCGGTGAGACCCCGTCGCTGCAGACGCCGTGGCTCGGCCTGTTCGGCGACGAAGACGCGTCGATTCCCGTCGACGACGTCGAACAGCTGCGCGAGGCGCTGCGCGTCGCCAACGTCGACACCGAGATCGTGCGCTATCCGGGCGCGGGACACGGCTTCCATTGCGATCAGCGCGTCGACTACCGGCCCGACGACGCCGCCGATGCGTGGCGGCGCGCGCTCGACTGGTTCGTGTCGCACCTCGACTGAACGCCGCGCCGGTATGTACGGCTGCGTAGGCTGCGGCGGATGGCTCCGTCCGCCCGATTACGCGCCGCCCTCGCCGCGATCGACGACGCGAACGCGGCCGATCCCACCGTCGTCACGGTGCGCGACCGCACCGGTCCCAAGGAGATTATTCACGCCGATCTCGTCACCGAGTGGGTCCTGCGGCTCCGACCCGACGCCGACGAGGCGCTGCTGCTCGCCGCCCGCGGACATCACTTCCGGCGCTGGACGGTGCCGCGCTCGAGCTACCCGACCGGACGCGCGGCCTACCTGCGCTGGCGAAAAGACCTGCACGCGCAGCACGCAAAGGAGCTCGGACTCGTGCTCGCCGACGCGGGCTACGACGAGGCGACGATCGCTCGCGTTCAGGCGATCGTGCGCAAGGACGGACTGGCCCGTGCGGGCGAGAACGACGACGTGCAAGTGCTCGAGGACGCACTTTGTCTCGTGTTCCTCGAGACCCAGCTCGTCGAAATCGCGGCGCGGCTCGATCCGGCGAAGTTGCCCGGCGTGATCACCAAGACTGCGCGCAAGATGAGCGGCGCCGGCCTGGCCCAGATTGCTCACGTGCCGCTCGGGCCGGGCGCGCGCCGGTTCCTCGACGAGGCCTTCGCGCGCGATGTCGTGCAGCGGTACCTCGACGGTCTCGCCGAAGCCGACTGGGACGCCGTGGCCGCGTGCCTCGCGCCCGGCGTCGAGCGCATCGGCCCCTACCGCGATGAGTTCCGCGGTCGGGCGGACTACGCCGAATTCCTGCAGCACACCATCAGCGCGCTGTCGGGCTACGAGCTCGTAATTGCCGGCATGATCGCCGACGGCAATCGAGTCGCGGTCGAGCTGAGCGAAACGGTCGACGATGGCGACGGCCGGCTGCGCACCGACGAAACCGTGCTGTTCGACGTTGCCGACGGCCTGATTTCGCGCGTCGCCGTCTATCTCCAAACCTCGGAACGTCAAGCGCCGGCCGGGGCATGACCGAACCCGTTTGCGCGCTCGACCTCGCGCGCCTGCGTCGCGACCGCATCGCCAAGCTCAACGCCGCGATGGCGGATGCCGGCGTCGACACGCTCGTTCTCTGTGGGCAGCCGAATGTCTCCTACGCGTCGGGCGCGCGCCGGTTCCTCGACGAGGCCTTCGCGCG
>JAUZEM010000432.1 GCA_030839005.1 Actinomycetota bacterium
CGATCGAAACGTGCCCTTCGGCCATGACCTCGAGCAGCGCGGATTGCACCTTCGCCGGCGCCCGGTTGATCTCGTCCGCGAGGACCATGTTCGCGAACACCGGTCCCCACTCGATGTCGAAGTCTTCGCGGGAAGGCCTCCAGACCCGAGTGCCGACGATGTCGGCCGGGACCAGATCGGGCGTGAATTGGAGCCGCACGAACGAGCCGCCGACGACGCGCGCGAGCGTCGATACCGTCAACGTCTTCGCCAGGCCCGGGACGCCCTCGATGAGGCAGTGACCGCGGGCGAGCAGGCAGATCATCGCCCGCTCGACCATCCGGTCCTGACCGACGATGACCCGCTTCACCTCGAAGAGCGACTCCTCGAGGCGCTCCGCGTGGCGCTTGTTGTCGTCAGCCGGTGTGGTCGAGTCGGGACCGCTCATGAGTGGGGCTCCTTCGAGGAGGTCGGGACGGGCCGCATCCCGGCCATGATGTCGGGGAAATCTGAGAGGAAGGTGCGGACGCGCCGCAGTCTCGCTGAGTATTTCCGGTGAATCGACCCCGGCCCGGGCCGCCGTTAGCCACGATCGTCACCAAATGCGCGCGGCTCATTCGCGGCTGATATTTTGCGCGGCGTGACGACGACATATGTCGAGTCGCCCGAGCCCGTCCGCGACGGTCTCGCCCTCCTGGTCGGAACTCGCAAGGGCGCGTGGATCCTCACCGGCGACGAGCGTCGCGAGCAGTGGAGGGCCGCCGGGCCGTTGTTCCTGGGTCACATCGCCCAACACGTCGTGCTCGATCCGCGCGATCGAACGACGCTGTTGCTTGCCGCGAGCACCGGTCACCTCGGTCCGACGGTTTTCCGATCGGAGAACCTCGGTCGTTCGTGGAAGGAGGCCACCCGCCCGCCTGCGTTCGCGGCCGGCGAGCGTCTCGGTCGGAGCCTGCGTGCGGTGTTCTGGCTCAGCCCCGGACACCCGGACGAGCCGGGCTCGTGGTACGCGGGAGGGTCACCGCAGGGGCTCTTCCGCTCCGACGACGGGGGTGACACCTGGGAGTCCGTGCACGGTTGGAACGATCATCCGAAGTGGGAGACGTGGGCGGAGTGGCCGGAGGAGGGGACGCCGGACGGTTCCATGCTCCACTCGATCATCGTCGACCCCAGCGACGCGTCGCACCTCTATATCGGCTTGTCGGGTGGAGGGGTCTTCGAGAGCGCCGACGGCGGTGCCGACTGGCTGCCCCTCAACGCGGGATCGGTCGCGACGTTCCTTCCCGATCCAGAGCCGGAGTTCGGACACGATCCGCATTGCGTGCGATTGCACCCGCTGCGCCCCGATCGCCTCTACCAACAGAATCACTGCGGCATCTATCGCATGGACCGGCCGGACGCGCGCTGGATCCGCGTCGGCGACAACATGCCGCCCGAAGTCGGCGACATCGGTTTCCCCATCGAACTGCATCCCCGCGATCCCGATACCGCGTGGGTCTTCCCGATGGACGGAACCGATGTGTGGCCGCGCACGAGCCCCGGAGGACGGCCCGCCGTCTACATCACGCGCGACGCCGGCGAGTCCTGGACGCGTCGTGACGCGGGGCTTCCGGAGCGCGGTTGGTTCACCGTGAAGCGTCAGGCGATGACGGTCGACACTCGGGATCCGGTCGGCGTGTACTTCGGCACGACGAGCGGCGAGATCTGGGCGAGCGCCGACGAAGGGGCTTCGTGGGAGTGCCTCGCGCGCCATCTGCCTGAGATCTACTCCGTCGAGCATGCGGATCCGGTGAGCCGCCGGTGAAGGTCCGCATCCCCGACCCGCTGCGCTCTTACACGGAGCGCCAGTCGGTCGTGGAAGCCGCCGGCGACACGGTCGGCGCGGTGATCGCCGATCTCGACCGCCAGTATCCGGGCATCCGCTTCCGGATGGTCGACGAGCAGAACAAGATCCGCCCCCACATGAAGGTGTTCGTCAACGAGGACGCTGTACGCGACCCAGAGACCCGTGTCGCTCCCGGCGACGAGCTCACCATCATGCAGGCGCTCTCCGGCGGCTGAATCCCGCAACCTCGGAAAATCGGCTGGATTGTCGAGGATCGCCCGTCGAACAAGACGACGCGCGTGCACGATCGCCCCAAATCCTCGTCGCGCCCACATGGAGGCTGCAATGACGGCAACTGCGGACACTGGCGAGGAAACGGTCGACGCCAATGCCTTGTTGAGCTTCCTGGCCCAGGTCAAGGACGGGGACTTCACGGCTCGCTTGCCCGTCCACTGGATGGGTCTGGCCGGCAAGGTCGCCGACGGCTTCAACGAGATCAGCATGGTCAACCAGGCGTTCTGCACGGAGCTGGCCCGGGTCAGCGAGGTGGTCGGCAAGCAAGGGAAGCTGTCGCAGCGGATCGAGCGCGGCGGATTGATCCAGCGATGGTCCGGTCCCATCGAATCGGTCAACAGCCTCATCGACGACCTGGTACGACCCACCAGCGAGATGCAGCGCGTCATCGGCGCCGTCGCCGACGGCGACCTCAGCAAGAAGGTGTCCGCCGATGTGCGCGGCGAGATGCTCGACCTGAAGAGCACGATCAACGCGATGGTCGACCAACTCAACGGGTTCATCTCCGAGGTGACGCGCGTCGCCCGCGAGGTCGGGACCGAGGGCAAGCTCGGTCAGGCGGCCGCGGTGACCATCGAAGTCGGCGGCGTTTGGAAGGATCTGACCGACAACGTCAACCTGATGGCGCGCAACCTGACGGGGCAGGTGCGAAACATCGCCGAGGTGACCACGGCGGTGGCCAACGGCGACCTGAGCAAGAAGATCTCGATCGACGTGCAGGGCGAGTTCCTCGAGCTGAAGAACACCGTCAATGCCATGGTCGACCAGCTCAACGCGTTCGCCGGGGAGGTGACGAGAGTCGCGCGCGAGGTCGGCGTCGAAGGCAAGCTCGGCGGCCAGGCGCAATCGACGGAGGTCAGCGGTGTTTGGAAGGACCTGACCGACAACGTCAACCAGTTGGCCGCCAACCTCACCAACCAGGTGCGAGCAATCGCGGAGGTGGCGACCGCGGTGACCGAAGGCGATCTGACCAGGCAGGTTCGCGTGGAAGCAAGCGGTGAGGTTGCCGTCTTGAAGGACACCCTCAACGAGATGATCCGCAACCTCGGCGAAACGACGCGCGAGAACATCGAGCAGGACTGGTTGAAGACGAACCGGGAACGCTTCACGCGCATGCTCCAAGGTCAACGCGACCTCGCCGCGGTGTCGAGCATGATCCTGTCCGAGCTCGCGCCGCTCGTGTCCGCGCAACACGGCGTCTTCTATTCGATGACCAACCCCTCCGATGGAGCGGAGCCGGTGCTGGAGCTCACTGCCGGGTACGGCTACGAGCAGCGCAGGCACCTCTCGACATCTTTTCGCGTCGGCGAGGGCCTCGTCGGCCAGTGCGCCAAGGAGAAGAAGCGCATTCTGCTCACGGAGGTCCCGGGCGACTACGTGAGGATCAACTCGGGACTCGGTGCGTCGCCTCCACTCAACATCATCGTCCTCCCGGTCCTGTTCGAGGGCGCGGTTCGCGCGGTGGTCGAGCTCGCCTCCTTCTCGTCGTTCAGTGTCACGCATCAAGCGTTCCTCGATCAGCTCCCGGAGAGCATCGGCCTCGTGCTCAACACCATCGAAGCCAACACGCTCACCGAGAACCTGCTCAGACAGTCGCAGTCACTGGCGGAGGAGCTCCGCTCGCAGCAGGAAGAGCTGCGCGAATCCAACGAAGACCTGGAACGCCAGGCGAGCCTCCTGGCCGAGCGGAACATCGAGGCGGAGCAGAAGAACGAAGAGGTCGAACAGTCCAAGCGGCTGGTCGAGGAGAAGGCCGGTCAACTCGCCGTCTCGTCGAAATACAAGTCCGAGTTCATCGCCAACATGTCGCACGAGCTGCGCACGCCGCTCAACAGCCTCTTGATCCTCGCCGAGCAGCTCGCCGACGACCCGGACCACACCATGACCGACAGCCAGGTCGAATATGCGGGCATCATCCTCGCCTCCGGCCGGGACCTGCTGGGTCTCCTGAACAGCATCCTCGACTTGGCCAAGGTCGAGTCGGGAACGGCCACGGTCGAGATGGCCGAGGTCTCGGTCGGAGAGCTTCACACTGACCTGCTGCGCGAGTTCGATCACGTCGCCCGCGCGAAGGGGCTCGGCTACTCGATCGTCGTCGCACCCGAGAGCCCCGAACACATCGTCACCGACCCGCAACGCCTTCGGCAGATCCTCAAGAACCTCCTCGCCAACGCCTTCAAGTTCACAGAGCGCGGCGAGGTGCATCTGCAGATCGGGTTGGCCGAGGACGGGTGGAGTCGCGAATCCGAATCGCTCGTGACGGCTCCGTCAGTCGTGGCGTTCTCCGTCCGCGACACGGGAATCGGCATCCGAGAGCAACAGCAACGGCGGATCTTCGAATCATTCGCGCAGGGCGATGGCACCACCGCGCGCATCTACGGTGGTACCGGCCTCGGCCTCTCGATCAGCCGTGAGCTGGTGGAGCTGCTCGGCGGTGAGATCACGTTGGCCAGCACGCCGGGCGAAGGCAGCAATTTCACCGTCTACCTTCCCTCGGCTCGGCCCGAAACCGAGGCCCCTACCGTCATTGCCGCGAGCGTCGCGCCGCTTCCGGAACGCTCGCTCTCGCTCGTCAGCCCCAACGGTTCGGCGGTGACGGACGCCCGGACGTTCAAACCGGATCGGGTGAGGCACAAAGGTCTGGACGATCACCCTTTCGAAGGGAGAAAGATCCTCCTGATCGACGACGACTTCCGCAACGTGTTCGCGCTGACCGCGCTGCTCGAACGAGGTCACGCAGAGGTGGCCACCGCCGAAAGCGGCGCCGAAGCCCTGGCCATTCTGGAGCGGATCCTCGACATCGACCTCGTCCTGACCGACATCATGATGCCGGACATGGACGGCTACGAGACCATGCGCGCCATTCGGGCGCTCGATCCGTTCAAGACCCTTCCGATCATCGCCGTCACCGGCAAAGTGGTGCCGGGCGAGTGGCAACGCTGCATCGACGCCGGCGCCAACGACTATGTCGCCAAGCCGGTCGATGCCAACGAGCTCCTCGCGGCTATCGGGCGATGGCTGCCGGCCGCGCCACCGTCGGCGCAATCTCCCACGCACCCGTTCGCAGACCCGGCGACGCAGTGAGCACCTCGCCGCTCGAAGCCGCCATCGTCGGATCGCGCGCCGTGCGTGCCATGTCGCCCGTCCCGATCCTGGTCGTCGACGACAATGCCGCAAAGCGACTGGCACTGAAGGCGGCTTTGGCGCCGCTCGGTCACACGATCGTCCAAGCCGACTCCGGCCTCGCGGCGTTGCGCTGCGTCATGGCCCAGGACTTCGCGCTCATCCTGCTCGACGTCCGCATGCCGATCATGGACGGTTTCGAGACCGCGGAGCTCATTCGCACACGTCGACAATCCGCGCTGACCCCGATCATCTTCATCACGGCATTCGGCAGCGACGAGCTCGGGCACGCCGATCTCTACGCCCAGGGTGCGGTCGACTTCATGTTTGCCCCGGTCCGACCGAACGAGCTTCGAGCCAAAGTGTCGGTCTTCGCGAACCTCTTCATCGAAGCGGAAGTACTTGCCTCGCGGGCCCGCGACGTGCAGACATCCGCTGAACAGTTGCGGCGCGCGAACAACGAGCTGACGACCCTCGTCCGCCAAGACCCTCTCACCGGGCTGGGTAACCGGAGGGCGTTCGAACAGGATTTCGACCTGCTGGAAGCGCGCGTGACCCGCTACGAGCACAGCTACTGCATTGCCATGCTCGACATCGACCATTTCAAGTCGTACAACGACACCTACGGTCACCCCGCCGGCGACCGGATCCTCCATGCGTTCGCGAGCCGGCTCCAACAAGAAGTTCGCGCCGGAGACGCGCTCTACCGCTTCGGTGGCGACGAGTTCTTGTGCGTCCTCCCCGAGCAGTCCCTCGCCTCGGGAACCAACGCGGTCGAGCGCATGCGAACCGGGGTCGAAGGCCTCGCCATGCCGCACGCGGGCAACCCGCTCGGAGTGGTGACCTTCAGCGCCGGTCTCGCGATCCTGGATCCGACCCGTATCGATTCGGCGAATGAGGTACTGAAGGAAGCCGACACCGCGCTCTACCGAGCCAAGGAGCTCGGTCGCAACCGCGTCGAGCAGGTGGTCGCCAATCTCGCGTGAGTTCGGCGCCGTCCGAGCGAGCATTGGCTCCGCTCGTCAAGACTGCTCCTCCTGGGAACCAGGTCCGGCTCGCCGACGTCTGAACGTCGACCGTGTCGTGGAGGAGCCATGAGCCGAGCACGTTGTTGGGGGATCTCGACGGCAGCCGTCGTCGCATTAGTGGCCGCCGCGTGTGGGTCGGCCGCTCAGTCCGGGCACGGTCCTTCGACGGGAACGACTGCTCCGTCGCGGCTCGAGTTGGCGTTTGCGGGACGGGAGGCCACGGCATCGGCGCAGGAGGGGGCGCCGGCAATCTTCCCGGTGCGTCCGACGGAATACGTCCTCGACGCGACTCTGCCCGACCTCGGCGCCCGCGCGCCGGTCCGGAGGATGGACGCACCCGAGGTGGAAGCCGCCGACGTACAACGGTTCGCGAGCGCGCTCGATGTCGCCGGTGACCCGGTACGCAATGCCACGGGTTGGGAAGTGCACGACGCCGACGCGACCCTCTCCTTCATCGTGAGCGACGGCCGCGTCAGTGTGTCGTATTCGCCAGGTGTTACGAACGCAGTCGGCGGGTCGCCGGGCTCGGCGGGTGGCGCGACGACAGGAAACGCGGCGTCGGACGGTTCCGTGACGAAAGGTGCGCCGAGCGAACCCGCGCCGGTTCGGCCCGCGCCGAACGGCGTCTCGCAACCACGGGCACCGGTTGATGTGCCGGGCGCAGACGCGGCGCGAACGATCGCGCGCGAGTTGCTCGACCGCGTGGGCGTGCTGGCTGGACAGAAGTGGTCGACCGATGTCAGCGACAGCGGCGGAGTCGCCGTCGCGTGCGTGGTCGGGGCGCCGTGCCCGACGGTCCCGCCCGAGGTCTCCGCGCGCACGGTCACGTTCTCGCTGGTGCTCGACGGGACGCGCGTTGACGGCGTCGACTGGTCGGTCACGATCGGCGAGCACCGTCGCATCGAATCCGTCAATGGCGAATGGGCGACACCGGCGCCGCGCGGCAACTACCCACTGCGCTCGACCACGGACGTGTTCGCCGACCTCCAACACGGCAAGGCACGGTTTACGGGCCCACAACCGATGACGGCTCTGTCGGACTCGCGAGCGGGCGACGCGCCGGCCACGGGCGCGCCCTCGATCGAACCGTCGCCGACGGTCCCGGCCGTCACCGTGCACGTCACGGGCGTCTCGCTCGGGATTGCGCGTTGGGATGCGTACGCCGAGGGTCACACGATCATCGATCTCGTCCCTACCTACCGGTTCCACACTCGCGTCGAGGGACGCGCGTCGAGTGACATCGTCGTGCTCGCACTCGACCCGGGCGTCGTCACGTTCACGAACCCTGTCGCGAAATCCAAGCCGCTTCCGGCCCAACCGGCACCCTCGCCAGTTCCGGCATCCGGCGGCGCGGAATCGACCCCAACTTCCTGACCAGCCGAAGAGCTCGTCGATTCGGTAGCGCACCGTTCGGCGCGGTCCGGCATTGGTGGGCGACGCTCCCGATAGCGCTTACCGCCTTCGCCTCTCGATGCGGTCGCGGAATTGCTCCCAGGTCAAATCGATCTTTCGCGTCTTGGCGCCCTTCGGCCACCACAGCACGCCACCCTTGCTGATCCGTAGCTCGCCGAGCTTGCCGCCGTCGTCGGTGAAGATTTCGAAGACGACATCACTATTTCCGACCTCGCGCTTCGGCTGTCGGATCGTCACAACATGGTCCGCCATGGACGCAATCTACGTCGGGCGGGCGAGCGCTCACTCGTGCAACCGCGTCCGCTCGTTGTCCTCGCGAGCCCGCGGCATACTGTCGTCGATGGTCGAGACTGCCGAGGAGGCTCTCCAGAACACGTTCGCGTGGTTCGAGGTGAACAGTGGCTGGGCACCACCCGAGCACGACACGCTCTTGGAGTGGATCGCCGATG
>JAUZEM010000439.1 GCA_030839005.1 Actinomycetota bacterium
TGAAGCGGTGTTCCGTCATTTGGCCGGTCCGGTCCATGCCTATCTGCGCGCGGCCGGTGCCGTCGACAGCGAGGATCTGCTCGGTGAGGTGTTCTGCGACGTGACGCGGGGCATCGGCCGGTTTCGAGGCAACGAGCCGGCACTACGCCGATGGGTGTTCACGATCGCCCATCACCGCCTCGTCGATGAACGTCGACGTCTTGCTCAACGTCGCCGTTTCTTGCGCGCCCATCCGCTTCCGGTTGCCGAGGCACCTGGTGAGCCATTCGATCCCCGCCTCGTCGATGCTCTCGGTGCTCTTACGGCCGACCAGCGCGAGGTTGTCGTGCTGCGGTTCGTCGCGGATCTCCCGCTCGAAACGGTGGCCGAGCTGACCCGACGACCTGTGGGCGCCGTCAAATCGTTGCAGCATCGTGCCCTTCGCCAGCTCGCCGAGATGATTCGCAGCTAGCTAGCAGAGAATCGGTCGTACGAGTTCTGATGGTTCGGTCGTTGAATGTCGCGGGCGCGCCAAAGTCAGCCTGGTGAGGTTCGCTATACAGTCACGAGGTGGAGTGGTATCGGACGGAGGCTCGACCTGCGACCGTGTGCCCGGAGTGCGGTGCGTCTGTCGCGCCGCCGACTGGATCGGCCTTCGTCTATGGGGTCGGGGCAGTGGGGTATCAGTACTGCGCGGCTTGTGGTGAGAGATGGCGATGCATCTGGCAGCCGCCGGCTCACCGTCGGCGACGTTGGCCTCGGTTGCTTGCGATTCTTGTCGGAGTGACGGCTATTGCAGCCGGCGCCCATTGGCTGCTCGAGCGCGACTCGACGAGCTACCCGTCGCATTGGGATGCGCGGCTGGCGCCCATTGCTGCCCGAGTCGAGGCACTTCGCGGACTGACGTTCAAGCATCCGGTAAAGGTCGTGTACCTGACCGCGCCGGCATTCGAGAAGCGGTTGACGACGAGCCCGGCCGATTTGAAGAAGCAGCGCCAGCAGGTGGATGAACGAGGTGGACTGTTGCGAGCGGCCGGTTTGATCGGCGCGAACGTCGACCTTGCCGGGGCAGTCGACACGGCCCACGCCGCCGCAACACTCGCGTTTTACGATTTCAACGCCAAAGTGGTGTATGTGCGCGGCGCCGGCGCGTTCACAGTCGAGACCCGCGTGACGCTCGCGCACGAGTTGACGCATGTCCTCCAGGACGAGCATTTCGATCTGCCGAAGCTCGAGAAGCGGGCTGACAACTCGCAGTCGGGGTCGTCCGATGCCCTTAGCTCACTTATCGAAGGTGACGCGACCCGCATTCAAGACCGCTATTTGAGCGAGCAGTCGCCGGCCGACAAGCAGGCGTACGACCTGCTCTCCGCGAAGAGCGCGGACCAGGCGGCCCAGCGCACCCAACATATCCCGGCCGTCGTCGGCACCTATTTCAGCGCTCCGTATATCTTCGGCCCGCAGGTCGTTCGGGTGTTGGACTCAATCGGCGGCCACGCTGCGATCAACGCGGCGCTCACCGGATCGACACCGTCGACACGCATCTATCTCGATCCGACCGCCGTGGGTGATACGCCTCCGATCCCGAAGGTGCCAACGCTGAACGCGGGCGAGAAGAAGCTTCCAACGTTCTCGAGCAACGACGACGGCTTCGACCACTTCACGCTCTACCTGATGCTCGCCGCTCGGTTGGAGCGCGCGACTGCGTTGCTTGCAGCCGATGCGTACGCGGCGGGTTCCGAGGTTCTCTACACGCGGTCCGGGGTTGCGTGCTTCAGGGCTGCCGTCGACGGGGTCAACACCAGGAGCGACGCGTACCTTCGATCGGTGTTGCTGCGCTGGACCAGCAGCATGCCGGACGCCGGCATCGACTCGACCAACTCGCCACTCGTCTTCCATTCCTGCGATCCCGGTCGTCGGGCCGTCACGCCGAATGACGCGGCCATCAGCCAGGCGATCTCCCTGGCCGCCGGCCGCGACGCGGTGACCGCGTTCTTGGTGAGCAGCCATGTTCCGAGTCGGACTGCGGCGTGTGCGGCGCGCCTGCTCGTGCAGCAGCCCGACATCCGCGACGGGATCCTCAGCGGTCGAGCTGTCGCGAGCCAGGCCGACCAACAGCGCGAGGGGGCGGTCGCCGCAAACGCCTGTCGACAGAGCACGCTCGCCGGACTCCCGTAGAGGGCGACTCGTAGGATTGCCGAAGTGAATCGGTATCTCGTCGAGCGGCTGCAACCGTTCGGCACGACGATCTTCGCCGAGATGTCGGCCCTCGCGGTCGAGACGGGTGCGATCAATCTCGGGCAGGGATTTCCGGATTCCGACGGTCCCGATCTCGTGAAGCAGGCCGCCGTGGACGCGATCCGGGCGGGACACAACCAGTATCCGCCCGGTATCGGGGTCCCCGAGCTGCGCACCGCGATCCGCGCCCACCAGCAGCGGTTCTACGGGCTCGATTACGACGCCGGCGCCGAAATTCTGGTCACGGCCGGCGCAACCGAGGCGATCGCCGCGGCGCTGCTCGCACTGTGCAGTCCCGGCGACGAGGTCGTCACGTTCGAGCCGTACTACGACTCGTACGCGGCTTGCATAGCGATGGCCGGCGCGACACGACGCGTGGTCACCTTGCGCGCTCCCGACTACAGCTTCGAGCCCGACGAGCTGCGAGCCGCGATAACGCCCCGGACGAGGCTCGTACTCCTCAACTCTCCGCACAACCCAACCGGCAAGGTCTTCACCCGTGCGGAGCTCGCGCTGGTTGCGGACCTCGCGCGAGAGCACGATCTGCTCGTCGTCACGGATGAGGTGTACGAACATCTCGTCTACGACGGCGAACACGTGCCTATGGCGACCTTGCCCGGAATGCGCGACCGCACCGTCACGATCGGCTCCGGCGGCAAGACGTTCGCGTTCACCGGCTGGAAGGTCGGTTGGGCGTGCGCGTCGCCGGAGCTCGTGATCGCGGTGAAGACTGCGAAGCAGTTCCTCACCTACGTGAGCAGTGGTCCGTTTCAGTACGCCATCGCGGTGGGTCTGCAGTTGCCCGACTCGTACTTCGTTCAGTTCCGCGACGAGATGCTCGAAAAACGCAATCGGCTCTGCGCGGGCTTGACCGATGCGGGCTTCGACGTGCTTCGGCCGCAGGGAACCTATTTCGCGACCGTCGACATCCGCTCGCACGGCGAGACCGACGGGCTCGCCTTCTGCCGGTCGCTGCCGCGCCGCTGCGGGGTGGTCGCGGTCCCGAGTGTCGTGTTCTACGACGACGTCGAGGCGGGCGCCCCGCTCGTGCGATTCGCGTGCTGCAAGCGGACGGAGGTGCTCGACGAGGCGTGTACCCGGCTCAAGAGCCTCGCCAAATGATCGTCGCGGGCATCCAGCACGACATCATCTGGGAGCGGCCCGCGGAGAACTTCTCTCGCCTCGCGCCGATGATCGAACGAGCGGCGGCGGCCGGCGCCCGGCTCGTCGTGCTCACCGAGATGTACGCCACCGGGTTTTCGATGAAGACCGACCGAATCGCGGAACCGATCGACGGACCCAGCGCGCGTTTCCTCGTCGAACAGGCGCGCGCGCACGACGTATGGGTCTGCGCGTCGGTACCGGAGCGCGCGCAGCCGAGCGCGCGTCCCTTCAATCAACTCGTGCTCGCCGCGCCCGAGGGATCGACGCGGCGCTACGCCAAGATCCACCCGTTCACCTTCGGTCGGGAGCACGAGCACTACGCGGCCGGAAAGGATTTTCTCACTGTCGATATCGAGGGCGCGCGCTGCACGTTCTTCGTGTGCTACGACCTTCGTTTCGCGGACGAATTCTGGGCGCTGGCGGAGCGGACCGACTGCTACGTCCTACCTGCGAATTGGCCGGCGGCGCGCCGTGAGCACTGGATGGCGTTGCTCCGCGCCCGCGCGATCGAGAATCAGGCCTACGTCGTCGGCGTCAACCGCGTGGGCGACGGAGGGCGGCTGCATTACTGCGGCGACTCGATGATCATCGATCCCTTCGGCGAGATCGTCGCCCAGGCATCCGAGACCGAGACGATTATCACGGCGAACGTCGATCCCGATCGCGTGCGCGCGATACGCGCCGAGTACCCGTTCCTCCAGGATCGCCGCTGAGCCCGGAGCACGGAGTGCCGGCTCATACGATCGCGCCGCCGGCCGCGAGGTCGCGGCGCAGCGCGTCGACGTCGACATTGTGTACGTCGCCGTCGGGTGCGAGCGCGCCCGCGGCGCCCGCGGCCTCGCCGGTCGCGATCGCGGCGGGGATCTCCTTGGTCGCCTGGTGGACGTAGCGGCTCGTCGAGATGCAGCGCCCGCTCACGAGCAGGTTCCGCACGGCTCGGGTCGTCAAGGTCCGGTAAGGCACGTCGAACACGACCTCGCGCCGCGTCCAGTGGCCGGTGCGCGCGATTGCGTCCGCGAAGCGACGATCGCCGTCGGACTTCTCGAGCACGTAGTCGCCGACGAGCCGCCGGCTCTCGGTGATGCCGATCATCTTGGCTATGTCGTCGAGCCACGCGCCCGGATGTGCCTCGTGTATGCGCGCCATCGCGTCTCGTACTTGGTCGCGACACTCGAGCTCGGCCGCGGTCAGATCGTCGGGATCGGTCGGGTCGACCCGTCGCGCCAGCGGGCCCCAAGGCACGAGCACCCGCCCGGGCGCAGTTGTACGAAAGCCCACACCGTTGTGCGCATCGAGGCCCCCGATCCGGAACCACAGGTGCGGCGGGATCGTGACCGATGCGAACGGCGCGCCCGCGGCAACCATGACGTCGCCGTCGCCGCTCGCGTCGATGACGACGCGCGGCTGAACGACTTCGCGTCCCCGCTTCGATTCGAGCACGACGGCGGCGATTCGCCCGTCCGGCGCGTACGCGTGTGCGCACCACGAATGCAATCGGAGCCGCACGCCGGCCGCGCGTAACAGGTCGATCGCGACGTCGCAGAACGCTTCGGGATCGAAGGCCACCGAGTAGCGCACGACGTCGGGAGGGGCGCCCCAGATCAATCCCCAGCCGCGCCAGTGCTCGACCGCGGCGGCATCAGTCGAACCCCACTCGCGCGATTCGGGCGCACGCGCGTCGCCGCGCTGATCGAGACGGTCGACGATCTCCTGACACAACCCGGCGACCACCTGAGTGCCGCAACCGTCGTCGAGCGTGAGAAGGAGGTTGATGAGACCAAATGTCGCGAGCCCACCGACGAAGCCGTACCGCTCGACCAGCAGCACGTCGGCGCCGCGGCGCGCGGCGGCCACCGCGGCGGCGAGGCCCGCGCTGCCGGCACCGACGACGAGCACGTCGGGGCGACCCACGACAGGAAGGTCGCGCGGAGGCTCGCGCCACGTCGCGGTCATGGGCGGTCACGGTAACGTCGAACTCATGAGGTTTGCGCTCTTCTACGAGATCCCCGTCGCCCGTCCCTGGTTGCCCGACAGCGAGCACCGCGCGTACAAGAACACGCTCGAGCAGGCGATCGCCGGCGAGCAGGCCGGGTTCCATGCGTTCTGGACGGTCGAGCACCATTTCCTCGAGGAGTACTCGCACTGCTCGAACCCCGAAGTGCTCTACGGTGCGATCGCCGGCCGCACGTCGAAGATGCGGCTCGGCTACGGCGTGCGGCTCATGCCGAAGCCGTACAACCATCCGGTTCGCACCGCCGAGTCGGTGTCCGTGCTCGACTTGTTGAGCGACGGTCGCGTCGACTTCGGCACGGGTCGATCGGCCACGCGCATCGAGCTGGAGGGCTTTGGGATCGACCCCAAGGACTCACGCGAGATGTGGCGCGAGGCGATCGAGCACGTCGTCGGCTGTTGGACGAACGACCGGTACTCGTTCGACGGCAAGTACTGGTCGCTGCCCGATCGACGTGTGCAGCCCAAGCCATTGCAGCAACCGCATCCGCCGATCTGGGGCGCGACGACAAGCGACGACGGCCACGCGCAGGTCGGAGAGCTCGGTCTCGGCTTGTGCTCGTTCGCAGTCGGTGTGTCACCCGAGGACGTGAAGAAGAAGATCGACATCTATCGCGCCGCCGTCACGAAATGCTCGACTCCGATCGGCAAGTTCGTCAACAACCAGGCCGCGACCTTCACGATGGCGTTGTGCGCGCCATCACAGGAAGAAGCGTGGGCGGCGGCGCGCGACTCGTTCGAGTGGTACCCGAAGGTCGGCGCGCGTCAGATCGCGCAGGTCGCCGAGTGGATGGCGGAGCGCAAGCAGGCGCTCGGCAACTACGACTACGCAGCCGACATGAAGGCCGTCTCCGACGACGGCTCGCTCGACCTGCTGTCACTCGAGTACCTGGTCGACTCCGGTGCGTGCGTGCTCGGCACTCCCGACCAATGCCTCGAAGCCTGCAAACGCTACGAAGCGGCGGGCGTCGACCTGCTGCTGTGCCTCGTCAATCCCTACAAGATCAGCCATGAAGCGGTGATGCAGACGATCGACCTCATGGGCAAGCACGTCATTCCGAGCTTCAGCTGACTCCGGCGACGCGATACCTGACCGCAATTGGGCTTATAGGCGCGCTGCCATGTGCCGACGCAAGGGTGACTGCAATTCCGTTGCGAACGCTTGGGAGGCGATCCAATGCTTCGGAAAGTGCTCCACATCGCATATCACTTCGTGACCGTCGCCGACGAGGTACCTCGCCACATCAGCCATACCGGCTGACGTCGCCCCAGATCATTCCTGCCAAGCCACCGCGAAGGACTTGACGGGTTCGGGCAGGCCTTTCAGGGTGAGTTCTCCAAGGTCTTCGAAACGAAACGATTTGCCGAGGCACAGCTCACGCACCGCGACCGAAACGGCGATATCGCCGGGAGGAGCAGCGGCGCATAGTCGGGCGGCAAGCTGAACCGCCGCGCCGAAGAGGTCGTTGTTGTCGTCGGTGACCGGCTCACCGGCACTGATCCCGACCCGCAGGTGAAACGGGGTGTCCGACTGCTCGTTGCGTGCGTGCATCCGGCGTTGCACCGCCCTCGCGAAGGACACGGCGGACACGACCGATGTGAACGCGGCCATGATGCCATCGCCGGTGTGTTTCACCTCACGGCCGTCGTGCAAAGGGAGTTCGCTGCGGACGATCTCGTTGTGCTCGCCGAGCAATCGCATGTGGCCCTCATCACCCAACTCGTGCGTTTGGGCCACCGACCCGAAAATGTCGGTGAAGACGATCGCCCGCATCGCCGGCGCCGTATACGCCGTACCCACCGGATAGGTGGGCAGAGCACCGAAGAACGCGTTCAGTGGTGCGGCGGGGTCGAGCTCCAACACGGTGCTCGCCAACAGCCCGTGGGCATCTTGGTGTACCGCCTCGACCGCGTCTCGGCTCGGCCCTTCGGCGAGGCAAAACACGGACCCGTTGTCGGGGTCGAACCAATAGGTGTGATAGCGGACGCCATGCGCGTCCTGCGCGGCAACGTCGAGCATGTGCGCGTCCGCCAGTTCTTGGGGCGACACCCCGGGCGCGTCATGACGGTCGATATACAGCGGCACGAGTCTCACGGTACACGCCCATTCGAGGCCGATCGATCCACCTCGACCCGGGCCGGCGCTCACCGCTTCGGGGGTAGCGAGCGGGCGTACGCAACGCCTCGCGCAACCCATGCTTCGAGCTGTCGCTTCGTGCGCACCCCGTCGACCTCGACGCGCAACCACCCGTCCATCGGGCGTCCACGCATCTCGAAAGGTCGCACGTGCGCCCGGCTCGCCAACTGATCCGTTTCTCGGGGCTCCACGCGCACCAGTAGACCGCCTTGGCCGCTCGCGCTCACGGCCATCTTGCCGTCGATGAGGAACGCGAGACCGCCGAACATGCGCTTCTCGGTCAACCCGACCTCGTGCGCGAGAAGGCTCCGCATGCGGTTCGCGAGGTCTTCGTCGTACGTCACACGTCGGCGGGGATCGGAACGGTGTAGGTGTCGCGGCCGGATCGCAGCACCTTGCCGGGCCGCGCGCCGGTCTGCTCGCCCTCGGACACGATGGTCGTGCCGTTCACGATCACCCGCTGCACGCCGATCGCGTCGGCGAACAACCGCGCCGTGCCGCCCGGAAGATCGGTGACGAGCTTGACCTCGTCCGTCGCGACCGTGTCGGGATCGAATATCACGACGTCGGCGTGAAAGCCCTCCCGCAGCTCGCCTCGCTCGCGTAGGCCGAAGAGCTGCGCCGGCGCCTGAGTCATCAGCTGCACGCACCGTTCGAGTGAGACGAGCTGCCGTCCGCGCAGCGTGTCGGCCAGGAACGACGTCGTGTACGGCGCCCCGCACATGCGGTCGAGATGTGCTCCGGCGTCGCTCCCGCCGATCAGCACCAGCGGGTGGTCCCACGCCTCGGCGCGCATCTGCCACGATTTCAGGTCGCCGTCGGACGGCAGCGGCCAGAGGATCGTCCGAAGGTCGTCGTTGATGACGATGTCGAGCAGCGTGTCGAACGTGCCGCGGTTCTCGCGCTCAGCCAGATCGCTGACGACGCGGCCCTTCAGACCTTCGTTCGCCCGGGAGTACGTGTCGCCGATCTGGTAGCGCCCCCAGGACGCGAGACGCGAGAAGACGCCGGCCTCGGGCGAGCGGGCCCGCTCGTTCATCCACGCGCGCACGGCGGGATCGCGCAGCTTCGCGATCCGTTCCGGAATCGGAAGGCTCATCACGTCCGACCAGTCCGGCAACATGAACAGCGCGCAGTAGTTGCGGAACGACATGTTCATTTCGACGAGGATCGGCATCGTGAGCGCGATCGCGGTGCCGCCCTGGGCCCGTGCGTGTTCACACGCGGCCACCTGGTCGTGGTAGCGCTGCGGTTCGCGCGAGTCGATGCTGAGCACGTTCCAGTTCAGCGGACGCCGGCCGGCGAGCGTCATCGCGGCCATCTGATCGACTTCCTCGTCACTGAATCCGCGCAGACAGCCGCTCGTGACGTATTCGAGTGTCGTCCCCTCATGACCGGAAACTGCGCGGCACAGCGCGATGACCTCTTCGTTCGAGGCCCAACGGGAGCCGACCGGCTGGCCGTCGCCGTCGGAGTGCGTGAACGACAAGGTGGTGGAGAAGCCGAGGCCGCCCGCCGCGATCGACTCCTCGAGCAGACGCGTCATCGCGTCGAGTTGTTCCGCTGTCGCCTCGTTGCCGATCGCGTCGGCACCCATCACGTTGCGGCGCAGCGCGCAGTGACCGACGAGGAACCCGACGTTCAGACCGATTCGATTGTCGACCGCGTCGAGGTATTCGCCGAACGACCGCCACGACCACGGCACGCCGGTCTCGAGCGCAGGTAGCGGCATTCCCTCGACCTTCGCCATCATGCGGCGCAGGTAGTCGGCGTCGGCGGGATCGACCGGCGCGAGTGTGAACCCGCAATTACCCGCGATCATGCTCGTCACGCCGTGGAGGTTCGACGGTGTGGCGGCGGGGTCCCAGAACAGCTGCGCGTCGTAGTGCGTGTGCGGGTCGACGAAACCGGGCGCGACGACGAGTCCGTCCGCATCGATGGTCTCGGCTGTGTCGTCGGAGATTCGGCCGATCTCGACGATGCGCCCGTCACGGATACCGACATCGGCCTGGCGCGCCGCGGCACCGGTGCCGTCGACGACGTTGCCACCGCGAATGACGATGTCGAGCATCATGACCTCCTATTGCGACTTGCGCTTCGCGTCGTGCACTGCTTGACGACGCTTGGCTTGGGCCGCGAGCCGGGCTTCGCGCTCGCGTACCTCCGCGGCGCGCTTGGCTTCCTTCGCCGCCCGGCGCTGCTCGCGCTTGGCCTCGAGTTCTTTCTTGTCGAGGACCGGTTCCGGGCGGGCCTCGAGCTGCGGCTTCGCATCGACCTCCACCGGTGGGCCGATCACGAAGCGGTCGTCGGTCTCGAGCAGCTCGCGCATCACTGGCCGGCAGCGCGCGTCGCTCGCCGCGTAGCCGGCGAGCATCAACGTGGTGAGCGGCGCGCCGTGGCGCTCGATGACTGCGGGCAGCACCTCGAGCAGGTCGTCGCGCGTCGGCTCTTCGGAGCGCGGGCCCAGTGCCTCGATCGTCTGGTCGTTGACGTGTTGCGCGAGCGCGAAGAGCACCTGGAGCTGGTGATCCGGAGCCGCGGTCTGGAGCTTGCGCCGCACGAGCGGCACGAGCGCGTCGCCCAGTCGCATCGTTGCCCGCGGGAGCTGTAGCTGGGCGGCGACCTCGAGGCGCGATTTCTCGCTCATGGCCGCGAGCGCATTGCGCAGGACATCGTCGTCCAGCGCGGCGAGTGCCTGGGCCATCACGGCGGCGTCGGCCTCGGCCTGGGCCTCGTCCTCGTCGTCGTGCTCGTGGTCGGTGTGGTTCTGCCCGTCATCGTCGGGCGCGTGTCCCGGGACTTCTTCGTCGATCGATTCGGCGCTCATCGCCCTGCAGCTTCGCGCGCGGGGAGCGGCTATCGTCGAGCGGACATCGCCGTTGACCTCTGACGGGAGAGCCTGGACGCTGCGAGGGAGCGAGCCGGGCGCCGAAGGAGCAACCACTCCCCGGAATCTCTCAGGCACCCGAACCGTCGGAGCGAGGCAACTCTGGAGTTCCGCGACAGAGGGGGAGTCGGGCCGTTCGCGGCTCGCACCCGAGACGCGGAACGAGAGGATCGCCGCCATGCCCGACCAGCTGGCCGCTGAGGATCCGGGGTTGGACGTGTTCGCCGATCGGCACATCGGTCCGCGCGCCGGCGAGCAGATCGCGATGCTCACGGCGCTCGGATACGGGTCGCTGGCGGAGCTCGTCGACGCCGCAGTGCCCGCCGTGATCCGCGAAGCGGCGCCGCTCGCATTGCCCGAGCCGCTTTCGGAGACCGAGGCGCTCGCGCGGCTGCGGGACATCGCCGGCCGCAACCAGGTGTTCACGTCGCTCATCGGGCTGGGCTACCACGACACGATCACGCCGCCCGTGATCCTGCGAAACGTGCTGGAGAACCCGGCCTGGTACACGGCGTATACGCCATACCAGCCGGAGATCAGTCAGGGCCGGCTCGAAGCGTTGCTGAACTTCCAGACGATGGTCAGCGACCTCACGGGCATGGACCTCGCGAACGCGTCGCTCCTCGACGAGGGCACCGCTGCGGCCGAGGCCATGGCGATGCTCCACCGGGTCAACGCGAAGAAGGGTGCGGTGTTCCTCGTCGATGCCGACGCGCATCCGCAGACGGTCGACATCGTGCGCACGCGCGCCGAGCCGCTCGGTATCGAAGTCGTCGTCGGCGACCCCGACTCGGCGGAACCCATCGACAGATGCTTCGGCATGCTGATGCAGTATCCCGGGAGCAGCGGTCGGCTGCACGACCTCACACCCGCGATCGAACGCGCGCACGCGCGCGGTGCGCTGGTGTGCGTCGCCGCCGACCTGCTCGCGCTCGCGCTCGTGACCCCACCCGGCGAGATGGGCGCCGACGCCGTCGTCGGCACGACGCAGCGCTTCGGTGTTCCGCTGGGATTCGGTGGCCCGCACGCGGCGTATCTCGCAGTGCGCGACGAGCATCGCCGCACGCTTCCCGGCCGTCTCGTGGGCGTCTCGATCGACGTGAAGGCGCGCACCGCGTTCCGGCTCGCGCTGCAGACGCGCGAGCAGCACATCCGGCGGGAGAAGGCCACGAGCAACATCTGCACCGCGCAGGTGCTGCTCGCGGTCATCGCAGGCTTCTATGCCTCGTACCACGGCGCTGAGGGTCTGCGGGCGATCGCCCGCCGCGTGCACCGGCTCACTGCCGGCCTGGCGGCCGCGCTGCGCCAGGGCGGGGTGGAGGTCGTGCACGAGCACTTCTTCGACACCTTGTCGGTTCGGGTGCCGGGGCGCGCGGCGGAGCTGCTTGCCGCGGCCGCGACCCGGCGGGTCAACCTGCGCTTCGTCGACGCCGACACCCTCGGCATCGCGCTCGACGAGACGACGACGCCGGCGATCGTGCACACGGTTCTGGCCGCGTTCGGGATCGACCGCGCCGCCGGCGATCCCGTCGGAACCACCACCGATGCCATCCCCGCCGCGTTACTCCGTACCTCGGAATTCCTCACGCATCCGGCCTTCACGTCACACCGCTCCGAGCACCAGATGTTGCGCTATCTCCGACGCCTCGCGGATCGCGACCTTGCGCTCGATCGCACGATGATCCCGCTCGGATCGTGCACGATGAAGCTGAACGCGACTGCGGAGATGGAGCCGATCACGTGGCCCGAGTTCGGGCGCATGCATCCGTACGCGCCGCTCGAGCAGGCCCGCGGTTACCTCGAGCTGTTCGACGATCTCCAACGCTGGCTCGCGGAGATCACGGGCTACGACGCGGTCTCGTTGCAGCCGAACGCCGGTTCGCAGGGCGAGTACGCGGGCCTCCTGGCGATCCGCAAGTACCACAGCTCGCTCGGTGAATCGCGACGGCGGGTGTGTCTCATCCCCGCGTCCGCGCACGGCACGAACGCGGCCTCCGCCACGATGGCGGGGATGCAGGTCGTGGTCGTCGCGTGCGACGACCAGGGCAATGTCGACGTCGACGATTTGAAGGCGAAGGCGGTCGAGCACGCCGACGAGCTGGGCGCCCTGATGGTGACCTACCCGTCGACGCACGGCGTGTACGAGGAGCAGGTCCGCCAGATCTGCGCGATCGTGCACGAGCAGGGCGGACAGGTGTATCTCGACGGCGCGAACCTCAACGCGCTCGTCGGTGTGGCCCGGCCCGGGAAGTTCGGTGCGGACGTGTCGCACCTCAACCTCCACAAGACGTTCTGCATCCCGCACGGCGGGGGAGGTCCCGGAGTCGGGCCGATCGGCGTGCGCGCGCACCTCGCGCCCTTCCTGCCGAACAACCCGCTGCGCGCCGAGGCCGGTCCGGCAACGGGCGTCGGCGCGATCAGCGCCGCGCCGTGGGGGTCGGCGGGCATCCTGCCGATTCCGTGGATGTACGTGCAGATGATGGGGCCCGTCGGGCTCACACGCGCGACGCACGTCGCGATCCTCAACGCGAACTACCTCGCCCACCGGCTCGCCCCGCACTACCCGGTGCTCTACACGGGGTCCAACGGCCTCGTGGCCCACGAGTGCATCATCGACCTCCGGCCGATTACGCGCGACGCGGGCGTGAGCGTCGACGACGTCGCGAAGCGCATGATCGACTATGGCTTCCACGCGCCGACGATGTCGTTCCCGGTCGCGGGCACGTTGATGATCGAGCCGACGGAATCCGAGGATCTCGGTGAGCTCGACCGGTTCGTCGATGCGATGATCGCGATCCGGTCGGAGATCCACCTGGTGGCCGCGGGTGAGTGGCCCGCGGACGACAACCCGCTCGTGCAGGCACCGCACACCGCGGAGGACGTGACGGCCGACAACTGGTCGCGCGCCTATACGCGAGAGCTCGCGGCGTTCCCGGTTGCGGGTCTGCGGCGCGCGAAGTACTGGCCTCCCGTGGGGCGCATCGATGGCGTCTACGGCGACCGCAACGTCTTCTGCAGCTGCCCGCCGGTCGAGGCGTATCAGTAGCTACCTCGCGTCGGCCCAACCGCCGGGCGTGCGGCCGTCGGTCCGGACGAGACGGTGCGCGATCAGCCAACGGTCGCCGTCGGATGTCAGCCGGTCGCGGTAGCGGCCCCAGTGATCCACCCCCGCGCCGGTCATCACCGTGAAGTAGCTCGTCACGTTCGCCTCGGTCGGGGAGGCAACGTCGACGCGCACGCTCGAGACGTGGTGCTGCATGCGTCCCGGCGGTGCGGTGGTGACGACATCGCTCCCGACTCCGCGAAAGAAGGCGAGGATCGCGTCGCGGCCGACTGCCCGTGCGCCGCCAGTTCCGTGCACCTCGAGTATGCCGTCGACGGTGAACAGAGAGGCCACGTCTTCGAAGCGACCGTGGTCGGCGGCGTAGGTGTACGACGCGATGGTGTGTCGTACCGTCTCGCGCGCGCTCAACTCCCAGAGTTCCACGGGCGCGGACGCTACTCAGGCGACGCGGGCCGGAACCAGAGGAGCCCGACTGTGTCCGACGCGTGCTCGATCTCGACGACGACGGGAAGATCCAGCACCAATTCGGACGGATCGAGACCTCGCAGATTGCCGACGAGCCGGGGTCCCTCCTCGAGCTCGACGACGAGGATCGTGTACGGAGGAGTGAAGGCCGGGTCGACCGCACGATGCGTGACCGTCCACGAAAACACGCGCCCGCCGCCCGTCGCCGGTTCCCACGTCGCCTCGACCGACCCGCAGAGCGCGCACCGGTAACGCGGTGGGTGCCTCCACGATCCGCACGCGGCGCAGCGCTGCAGTCGCAGCTCGCCACGGGCCAGGAAGGCGTAGAACTCGCCGTTGAGCCCGACCGGGGACGGCAGGAAGCGATCGCTCATCGGTCGCGTCGCAGCACGACGATGCTCCCGTCGCCGAAATCGCCCCAGCCGGTGACGCAACCGATCTCGGCGCCGGCGACCTGTGCCGCGCCGGCCTGGCCGCGCAGCTGACGCACGGCCTCGACCACGTGGTTCATCCCCCACATGTGCCCCTGCGACAGCAGCCCGCCGTGCGTGTTCGTAGGGAGCGCGCCGCCGTCGAGCCTGAGCACGCCATCGCGCACGAACGCGCCGGCCTCACCGCGGCCGCACAGTCCGAGCGCCTCGAGTTGAAGGAGCACGACGTACGTGAAGCAGTCGTACACCTCCATGAAGTCGAGCTCGTGCGCGCGCACGCCCGCCGCGCCCAACGCGCGCGGCGCCGCGTCGGACAAACCAATGCGGAACATGTCGGGTCGATTGGCAATGTCGTCGGCGGGGTACGGATGTCCTTCCGCGCCCGCAAGGATCACCGCAGGCGCGTGCGGCAGATCGCGCGCCCGTTCGATCGAGCTCACGACGACTGCGGCGGCGCAGTCCGTCTCCAAGCAGCAGTCGTAGAGGCGGAACGGCTCCGACACCCAGCGAGCGTCGAGGTACTGGTCCATTGTGAGGGGCGTGCCGCGCATCAGCGCGCGCTCGTTCAACTGCGCGTGCGCTCGGAAGGTCACCGCGATCTCGCCGGTGTCGGTATCGCGCGTGCCGTAGAGCCGCTTGTGCCGCATCGCGATCCACGCGTAGAACTGCGCGGCCGAGCGCGCGCCGTACGGCAGGTAGTAGTCGAGGACGACGTCGCCGACGGCGCTGCCGTCCAACCCGCGTCTCGGCCGCGGGATCCCTTCGCGCGGCCGGAACGCCGAGTATCCGTTCCAGCCGACGACGACGAGCACGTGGCGGGCGACGCCCGCCGCGACCGCCATCGCCGCGTGCTGCAGCGACGCAACGGGACTCGCGCCGCCCATGTGCACCGTGGTCGCGAGTCGCAGCGTCTCGATACCGAGGTTCGCGGCGAGCTCCTCGCTCGTCGTATAGCCGGGCGGTGGAATGATCCCGTCGATATCGGTCGCGGCCAGTCCCGCGTCCGCGATCGCCGCGTCGGCGGCCTGCAGCATCAGCTCGACGGGCAGGAACGATGCGCCACGCAGGTAATCGGTTTCGCCGATCCCGACGATCGCCGTCCGCCCACCGGAGCCCGAACCCAGTTCGCCGCCGCTCACGAGACGCGGACGCTACCGGGTCGCCGCGCGGCGCCCTTGCCGCGGATTTTGCAGCGCCCGCGGGGCTGTTATGCTGGCATTACCGATCGGTAACTTGTTCACGGCCCGCAGAGCCGCCGGCGGGCGAAGGGATTGGTCATGACCGACTTCTCGCTCGAGCTCAACGAAGACCAGCTGCAGATCCAGAAATGGGTGCACGACTTCGCGGCCGATGTCATCCGGCCCGCGGGACGCGAATGGGACGAGCGGGAAGAGACGCCGTGGCCCATCATCGAAGAGGCCGCTCGCATCGGCCTGTATTCGTTCGAGTTCATCGCCAACGCGTTCAGTGACCCCACGGGTTTGACCTTGGCGCTCGTTTCCGAGGAGCTCTGCTGGGGCGACGCCGGTATAACGCTCTCCCTCCTGGGCACGAGCCTCGGCGTCTCCGGCATCGTGGGCAGCGGCACGCCCGAGCAGATCGGCGAGTGGGTGCCGCAATGTTTCGGAACCGCTGACGACATTCACATGGCGGCATTCGCGGTGAGCGAGCCCGACGCCGGTTCCGACGTGTCGTCGTTGCGCACGCGCGCGGTATACGACGAAGCGAAGGACGAGTGGGTGATCAACGGCGCCAAGACGTGGATCACGAATGGCGGCATCACCAAGGTGCCGACCATCCACGTCGTGGTTGCCGCGGTCGAACCCGAGTTGAAGACCCGTGGCCACGCGTCCTTCATCGTTCCCGCGGGGACGCCCGGCGTGACCATGGGCCAGAAGTTCAAGAAGATGGGCATCCGCGCGTCGCATACGGCCGAGGTCGTATTCGACGATGTGCGCGTCCCCGGCTCGTGTCTGCTCGGCGGCAAGGAGAAGCTGGACGCGCGGCTCGCGCGGGCACGCGAGGGCAAGAGCTCACGCGTACAGGCGGCGATGAGCACGTTCGAGGCATCACGCCCGATCGTCGGTGCACAAGCGCTCGGCATCGCGCGCGCCGCGTACGAGTACGCGCTCGACTACGCGAAGGAGCGCCAGGCGTTCGGTCGGCCGATCATCATGAACCAGGCGATCGCGTTCAAGCTTGCCGACATGAAGACGCACATCGACGCCGCTCGGCTCCTCGTGTGGCGCGCGTGTTGGATGGCCGCGACCGGCAAGCAGTTCCAGGCCGGCGAAGGCTCGATGTCGAAGCTGTACGCGGGCGAGACCGCGGTCAGCGTGACCGAGGACGCGATCCAGATCCTGGGTGGCGCCGGGTACGTGCGCGAGCACCCCGTCGAGCAATGGCACCGCGACTCGAAGATCTACACGATCTTCGAAGGCACCTCGGAGATCCAGCGGCTCGTGGTGGCGCGCAGTATCTCCGGCCTGCACATTCCTTGATGCCAAGCCGGGCCTTGGTTGCCATCAGGCCTTCTCGTGGCCATCGGTGTTGCGAGCTTCGAGTGGCGAAGGAGGGATACGCGTGTTCCCTGTTACCTCTGGTATCACCATCGCGGTCCGGTCGATGTAGCACCAACACCATCGCTTCCCAGGCTCGAGTGAGCGAATGATCGGGTGGCCCGTAGCGTTGGCGTGGGCTGTCGCGTGACGATCAGGAGAGTCGTCACAACAACCGATGTGGCCACATTCGAGGCAGATCCGTAGGTGGAGCCACGGGTGGCCGAGGGCGAGGCAGTCTTCGCAGCCGTCGACGGCGCCCGGGAGCTTGACGAGCTTCACGTGATCGAGATGCGTGCAACCGTTCACTCATACGAAGGTGCCAATAACGCGGCGACTTCGCATCACACGAATGAGCGAGGTCTCATTTCGACGGAGCCGATTGCCAAGCCGAAGACGCTCGGATCCCGCGATCTGCTCGCTGTACGAGTCCGACCGCCGCCATCCGCCGCTACGACCGTCGAGCGGTCCTCCATGGGGTGTTGCTCGACTAGGCATACATCAGACCGCCTCGGCGAGGAAGGCGTGAACGTCGGTCGCGAACTGGCTGTGGTGTTGAAAGAGGAAGCCGTGCGCCGAGTCCGGGTAGATGGTGAGTCGCGCGTCTGGGAGGAGTCCCGCCAACAGGTGGGAGTACCGGGGGAGGATCATCGGGTCGCTGTCGCCGTTGGCGACGAAGACGGGAACATCGATCGCGGCGACGCGTTCGAGCATCGAGTGATTCGGGACACCCCAAGCGCAGACCGCGTCGTACTGCGCCTGGCGGGTCTGCCACGTCGTCGGTTCGTCGCGGTTGGCTGCCCGACCGAAAACGCGCCCCATCACTTGCTGTCCCGCGGCGCGGCTGGTGTCAGTCGGGGCGAAGAAGACCCCGAGGTACGCCTGCGGACTCGTCTCCGGCTGACCAACCGCTCCGATCACGTCCGGAGCCCAGCCGTGCATTCCCGCGGCGCCCTGCGGTGCCGACGATGCCAGCACGACCCGTCGCCCCAAGTCGGGCCGGATCAGAGCGATCTCTTGCGCGACGAAGCTGCCGATGGAGAATCCGAGCAGATCGACGCGTGCCAAGTCATTCGCCTCGAGGAAGTCGATCGCACCGCGAGCCATCGCCTCGATCGTGTTCGGCGTTGCGCCGGCCGTTGCGGCGACGCCGACATTGTCGAAGGTAATCACGCGTCGTTTAGAGGCGAGGGCGTCCACGAGCGCCGGATCCCAGTTGTCGAGGTTCCCGCGGAAGTGCTGCAGCAGAACAAGTGGGACTTCGCTCTCGCCCAGGTCGCGATACGCATACTCGACGCCATTCGCGGCCTTGATTCTCTCCGTAGATGCGTCCGCGTATTTTGTCGGCGCGTCAGTGGACGCTTGATCGTGAGTGGTTGTCATCGTGTGCCTTTCAGCGCGTCCGCGCTTGCTCGTTGCTTTGTTCTTGGATCCATGACCCCGCCAGAGCCGTCCACGCCGCCGCGTCATCCGCACCGATCGCCAAGCCCAAGACCATGTGGACCGTGAGCGAAGACATGGACAGCGTGTGAAACGTTGTGGGCAGCGAGCGAGGCCGCGAGTCGGTATGTGTGCTCGGGCGGGACGTACGGGTCTTCCGCCGTATGCCAGATGAAGAAGGGCGGAGATGAGCGTTTTACCAACGCGTCGAGCGACGTCGCGCGCCTCTGTTCCGCTGATGCATCTTCGCCCAACAGGATCAGACGCGCCGGGCGATACGTCTCGGTTTCCATGGAGGTGATCGCATGGCCGAGGACGACGAAGTCGACCTCTTCACTTGCATGCGCGCCATCCGAAAGTGCGGCCAGTCCTGCGAGATGACCACCGGCCGAGAACCCGATCAAGCCGACGCGTGCAGAGCCTCCTTCGCGTAGCCGTCGGATCTCCGCGCGCAACGCGTTCAGCGGCGCGGGGTGGCGCGCCATCAACGGGTAGCCGAAGACGCTCGCCGCAACACCGAGCCCTCGAAGCCACCGTGCGACCGGCTCGCCTTCCTGCGTGACCAACTGCGCGTAGCCGCCGCCAGGTAGAACGATCAGATGTGTGCTCGGGCTGGTCAACGGTTCGCGTCCCGCTGCTGAATTTGCCGAGATCGGCCGTCCACGTTCCCCGGCTCCCTTGTCGCCTCTGACCTACGCGCCACAAGCCTGGTCAGAAGGGGAGCCGTCCGCATCCCACAATCCTGCGATTTCTAAGCCATGTCGTGTCCTCCGCGAGGAGATCGCAAGCTCAACACGCGAATTCACGTGTTCGTGTGACGTCAAACCCGCACCCCCGTCGCGACACTCGTAGGCGTCGCGAGGTCGAAAGATCATGCGCTGTACAGACAGCGAGACAGCCGACGGAGCGAATAAGGGAGCCAACAGTCAAATGAGCGCCGAGGATGTTTCGCCGATCACCACTTACTTCCGAGTTCACGATGGTGCGCGGGTGAGGTTCGCCGACACCAGGGCGGACTCCGAGAACACGGTGCTGCTCCTGGCACCGTGGCCCGAAAGCCTTTTTGCTTTTCGGCGCATCTGGAACCATGTCGCCGAAGTTGGGCGACTGGTCGCCATTGACTTGCCGGGTTTCGGCCACTCCGACGGCCGCCCGGAACTGTTGGCCCCGGACACTTGCGGAGCGTTCCTCGGCGGTTTGATCGAGGAGTGGCAACTCGGAGCTCCGCACATCGTCGGTCCCGACGTCGGCACCGCCGCAGCGCTGTTCCTCGCGGCGAAGTCGCCCGAGCTGGTCACGAGCCTGACCCTCGGAGGTGGAGCGGTTCGCGTTCCGATCGACGCAGGCGGCGCGCTCAAGGACACCATCGAAGCGCCGAGTCTCGACCTCATCCGTCAGCAGGATGCCCGGACCAACATCGGCTACGCGGTCGAGGCAGTCGCTCCGAGCGACAGCGAGCCGGACGTCCACGAGGACTACGTCAGCGCTTACGACCTCGGGCGATTCGCAGAGTCGGCCCGATTCGTTCGGCATTACCCCGAGCAGAATGAGGTGCTGCGCGACGTGCTGCCGACCATCACTACGCCGACCCAGATCATCGCGGGGCGCAACGATGACCTGGTGCCGTGGTCGAACAACGAGTACCTCGACGACCTTCTTCCGCACAGCGAAATTCACGCCGTCGACGCGGATCACTTCGCCTGGGAGCAGGCACCGGAGGAATACAGCCGCCTGATCGTTGACTGGATCGGCGGCGGCTATCGGCGCGTCACGAACGGCTAGTAGCAGCGCACCATTCTCGGCAAGCGAGTCCGCGTCGGGGAAGGTCGCCGCGGCGGCTTTGGCTGGCACGTCGACGAATCCCGCATCACACGATCAGGCCATTTCGTAGGGGTGCGCAAGTCGCGCGAGTTCGACGCGCGAGTTGATACCAAGCTTCGTGAACACGTGACGCAAATGACTGTTCACCGTATGCGGCGAAACGAAAAGGTGGTCGGCCGCTTCCTTGTTGGTCAGTCCTTCGCCGACGAGGCGCGCGACGGCAAGTTCAGACCTCGTCAACGCTGCCCAGCCGCGGGTTTCAGGTTCAGGAGCTGCAACGAAACGCCGAACGCCAAGCTCGCGGAGCCGGCTGCGCACGCGGCGCGCATCCCAACTCGCGCCGAGCTCGCTGAAGAGGGCAACGCTACGCCCGAGAGAGTCGATGGCGGCGACGCGATCGGTCGCGATCAGATGGGCGCCCAGGTCTTCTTGCGCAGCGGCAAGCTCGAGGCGCCGCGGCGTGCGCTCGAAAAGTTCGACCGCCAGGCCCAGATGCGAATGGCTTCGCTCGAGCAGACCACGGACGTGAGCCGCGGTCGCCGCGATGGACGCGACTTTCGGGTTCCGGTTTGCCCGCCGATAGCTGGTGTCGAGCGCAAGTTCCGCGAGCTCGTTGTCGTCTGTGGCGAGCGCGACGCGCGCGAGCAGCACCTCGTCGGTTACTTCAAGGGGGAATCGCGGCAGGACAGCCTCCCCTTCGGGATCGTTCGTTGCTCGAAGCCAATTGCGCGCTTCGCTGCAGTCGCCTTCTTCCATCGCGAGGAGCGCCAGCAGCCAGCATGCCTGGCGCCGTACTGCGGGAGTACCGCCTTCAACCATGACGTGTGCGATCTCGCGGACGCGGCGAGCCTGGCGCGTATCGCCCGTGTGGATGGCGACCTGGGCGAGCGCGACGATGCCGGCGGCGTCAAGCACCGCCGCTGCGCGCGTTCCGTCCTCGAGCGCGAACCGTCCTTCGAGTACGGCAGATGCTTCGGAGAGTCGGCTCGTTCGCAGCAGCATGCGGCCGTACCAAGTTTCGAACATTTGGTATGCCCAACCCTGTCGATCGCGTTGCGCGGCGGCGAGGCCTTCGGCCGCGATCTCCAGTGCTTGGTCGTAAAGGTCGACCGTGCTCAACAACTCGCCGTACCACATGTGCGCTAATCGAAGGCGTTGGTCATCTCCTGCGAAGATCCCGTCTTGGTAGGCGGACTTGATGAGATCCAAAGACGGCTCGAAGCGTTCGTCGACGTAATCCAGCGCGCTATTGGCGACGCGGAGCGTGAACGCCGCGCGAGCATCTCCGGTTCTCGCAACCGCGGCGGCCGCTTCCTCACCCACTGGACGCGATTCGTCGATGCGCCCGGCGGTGACGAGGTTGTGGAAGAGGCAGGCGAGGTGGCGGGCGCGGAGGGCCTCTGGAAGGTCAGGAAGGTTCAGCGCGACTCGTCCCGCTCCGATCCGGATTTCGGGTGAGATAGCGAACATGCCGCCGATACTGAGCCGTACCTCTGCCTCCTGCGAGGTCGGGAGAGTCTGACGCAGTGCAGAGTCGGCGAATGTGATCGCCTCCTCGCTGTCACCGGCGATGTGAAGTGCGATCGCCGTTGTGCTGACGATGTCTCCGCGTTGCGGATGGTGAGCCGGCGCAATCTCGAGCGCGCGTCGGCCGAACTGCGAGGCTGTCTCGGGATCGGTCGTAACCAGCGTCTTGGCTGCATCGAGCAGCGTGGCAATCGCTACTTCGTCACCGATCTGGGCGCTGGCGGCGAGTTGCACGGCAACCTCGACTGGCAACGCGCCGGCATCGAGTAGGACGCCGGCCGCTTGACGGTCGAGCGCTCGACGAGCCGTAATCGGAACGCAGGTGCGAACAGCCTCGCGTGTGATGTCGTGCCAGAACGCGAGGTGCTCGTCACGGTCGACGAGCAGACGCGCTTCGAGAAGCTCCGCGACTGGAGCGAGAAGATCGGAGGCCGGTCGCCCAATGGTGCGCGCGAGTTGGTCGAACGTGAACATCCGACCCAGGGACGCGGCGACGGTCACGGCGTCACTTGCCTCGTCGGAGAGTCGGCCGAGCCGCTGTCGCATGTCTTCCTGTACGCGCCGCGGGAGCCGTCCGTCGAGTAGTTCGGCCCGGCCGTCGACGATGCGTATCCGGTCTTCCTCCTCGAGACCGAGCAGGATCTCGACTGCAATGAAGGGATTGCCGTCCGCCGCGGCCAACTGATCGAGGATCCAATGATCGGGTCGCGCGGCGAGCACGTCTGCCGCGAGCTGAGCGACGGCATCGTCGTCGAGCGGCCCGAGGACGATGGTCTGCGCGCCCTCTCTCTTCAGCTGTTCGAGGGTGTGTCCGAGTGGCGTCACCTCGCGTGACGGACGAAGAGCGATCAGCCAAGCGATCGGCAACCCGATGAGTCTCGTCGGTAGCGCGCGGAGTGCCGCTGCCGTTCCGCTGTCTGCCCAATGGGCGTCGTCGATCGCGATCAGGAGTGGCGATTCGAGTGCCGCGTGCTCGATGAGCTGTTGCAGGTCGCGCAGCAACCAGAACCTCTGTTCCGGCTGGGCGCGGAGCGCCGAAAGCTCGCTGGGATCGAGCAATGGATCGGCACCGTCGAACAAGGCCGACAGCAGCGTCGCGAGTTCGACCATCGCCTCGTTCGGATCCGCCGCGCTTAGACCGACGCGAATCCCGGAGGCGCGAGCGATCGCAACAACCTTCGACAGCAAGCGACTCTTGCCCATGCCGGCGGCACCCTCGACGACGATCACCGTTTCGACCCCGTCCGAGAGCCGTTCGAGCGCGTCTCGAATCAGCCCAAGTTCCGCACCTCGGGTTTCGAAATTCCGCACCTCGATCATCGACATCGGCTCCTCGGGCACAACGGTGGATGGCTGACTTGTCGCGCGCTCAACCATCAGCGACCGCGCTTCGCTGTGGACGGATGCGGGCGGTCCGCTGGGTGATCATCG
Organism: Actinomycetota bacterium; assembly: GCA_030839005.1. Lineage (GTDB taxonomy): Bacteria > Actinomycetota > Acidimicrobiia > IMCC26256 > PALSA-610 > PALSA-610. The sequence continues at coordinate 23,153 of JAUZEM010000439.1, forward strand.
GGCGCCAAAGCTCTTGGCCATGGACAGAAGTACCGTCTCGACATCGTCGAACGGTTTCGCGCTGCGTTCGGCTCGGGAGAGCACGACTGCACCTTCCGTGGCCGCGATGACGATCACAGCCAACTGTCGTGCTGAGTCAACATCCATTCCGCCGGTCGCAAACAGGTCCGTGAGTCGCTCCGTCCAGGTGCGAAAAATTGTTCCGGCGTGAACGAGGAGATCGTCGTCGGTCGCCGCGACGGTGACGGCCATGACGGCGCATCCTGCGGTGAGTTGCGATCGATCCAACAGCAGCCGCCATAGCGCGAGAAAGCGTTCTACGACGACGTCTGGCGGCTGTCCGTGCGTGGCCTCCATCGTCGTCAGGCCTGATTCGCTGGCCAGATCCAGCGCGGCATGGAGCAGCTCGGGCTTCCCGCCCGGGAAGTGGTGATAGATGGATCCACGCGGCGAGTCGGTGGCTTTGAGCACCTCGCCGAAGGACGTGCCTTCAACCCCTTTGGTGGCGAGCAGGCGCACCGCGCCTACCACCATCCGGGCTCGGACGTCGGTCCGAGGCGGTCTGTCGCCGGCGCTGGACCCTTCAGGCTTATCCATGACAACGCCCTCGATGCGGAACTATGCGAATCAGCATAGCCGTGTTACAGTCTATGTAGGACAACATACATAGTAACTGCATCTTGTAACTAAGGAGTCACCAATGCCCATGATCGACGTCTACGCCGCGGCCGACACGTTTCGGGATCCCCACCAGCTTGCCGCCGACCTGGCGCGGACGCTGATGAGCATCGAGGGTGTGCCCGACATCCCCATGTTTCGACAGAACACGGCTGGCTTTGTCCACGAGATGGGGGCCCCAGCCATTTCGAACGTGGATGGCGACAGTGCATACGTGAGGGTCCAGGTGCTGACCAACGCTGGTGCGCTCGACCGGGAGAAGCAGCTCGCGGTCGTCAGCCGGTTCACCGAGCTCGTGGCGACGGCAGCTGGAGACCCTTCGGTCGCTGACAGGACCTGGGTCCTGCTGACCGAGGCCGTTGAAGGCGGCTGGGGCCTGGCCGGCCACGCCAACACAAACGAGGAGCTTGTCGCCGCAGCGCACGCGCAGATTGCAGAACTGTCGGCGCGCAAATCAAACGACGGCTGATCCCGTGGATTCAGGACGGATCGCGCTGACGCAGTTCACCATCAACGAACCCGCACCGGGGAAGGAAAGAAGCTCATGACACGTGAACTAACTCAGTTCACCATTAACGGGGTGACGTCGGGCTACTGGCATGTCAGCTTCAGCAATCCTCCCATCAACCTCCAAGACCCAGACACCATCCTCGAACTCCAAGAATTGGTCGGCATGTTCGAGACTGACGATGCGCTGCGCGTCGTGGTGCTCGAGAGCGCTGATCCGAGTTTCTTCATCAATCACTACGACGTCTCGCGGGCTGCCGAAACACCTGTCGCGCCAGGTCCGACTGGCCTTCCGACATTCATCGACACAACCATGCGCCTGGCGACGACATCGGTCGTGACGATTGCCAAAATCCGTGGCCGCAACAGAGGAGGCGGAAGCGAGGCTGCCCTTGCATTCGACCTACGATTCGCCAGCCGAGAGAAGGCAGTGTTCGGGCAACCAGAGGTCGGCGCGGGCATGTTTCCCGGAGGCGGTGCACTCGAGCGACTCCCGTTGCTCGTGGGGCGGGCCCGAGCGTTGGAGATCATCTTGGGGAGCGATGACTTCGACGCCGATACGGCGGCACTCTATGGCTGGATCAATCGCGCTCTACCCGATGACCAACTGGACGACTTCGTCGACACCCTCGCCCGTCGGATTGCCTCCTTCGACAAGCCCGCCCTCGCGGAGGCAAAACGCCTCGTGAACCGGCGGACTCTCCCTCAAGCCGAAGACCTCGTCGAGACCCAGGACAGCTTTCTCGACGCCTTTACTTGGCCGACTCTTCAGGAGCGCGGTGCGCGACTTCGGGCGCGGGCCGCTGAGGTGGGGCCCGAATTCGAACTTCAGTTTGGTCACTACCTCGTTGATCTGGGCGACCAGTGAATACGGACTTAGATCGGTATGAGCCGGATGCGAGGGGCTGGGTCGCAGCGCGAGCGCATCGCGGGCAATCTGTGCCGATGACGGTGGGACGAGACACTCCGTTCGGGTTGCCGGAAGTTCCGACGTTGGCCGAGGTCGTCGCGGCGTGGGGCGATGCAGGCCATTGGGCCGTGGCGGTGGACGATCAGTGGCGCTCCCTCTACCTCTCCGACGAGTTGGCGTCCGCTGCTCGTGGGCAGGTGGTCGTCGGCGAGTTCATGTTCGGTGCCGCGCGCGTCGCGGCCAGCCTCGCGGGGAAGGCCGGCATCAACACCGTCGAGGAGATACGAGCCCAGTTCATGCTTGTCGGCGGCTGGATGCTCGTGGACCTTGGACGCGAAGCATTGCGTGAGATGGTCGACCCGGTGTTCCGCGATCTTGTCGATGGACTCGAACCGTGCGACGACGAGGCACGCTGGTACGAGACACCGACCATACATTTTGGTGGCAGTATCGCCACGAATTCCGTGTGGCAACGCGTGCGAGATCCGTCCGGACGTGTCGTCGGGACCGTGCAGGTCACCAAGCCGGCGTTAGCCATGGGAACGATTGCGATGCTCACCGCCGCGGGCGACCTGGGCCATTTCAGCCGGATGCAGCAACTCGCGACCGCGGGAAAACGGCCTGCCGCAGTCTTGTTCGCGGATCTCGAAGGCTCGACCCAGTTAGCGAAACGGCTCCCGACCGCGAGTTACTTCACGCTGGTACGGCGACTCACCCGCGCAGCTGACAAGTGCGTGATCGACGCCGGTGGCCTCGTCGGCCGCCACGCCGGTGACGGCGTCACCGCCTTCTTCGTCGCGGAAACGGCAGGCTCGGAATCGGCGGCCGCGCGTGCCTGCATCAGCGCGGTGCGCGCATTGCAAGCCGCCACGCGCGAGATCGCCGTCCGACACGACCTCGCGGCCGACGAAATCGTTGTCCGCGCCGGTCTGCACTGGGGAGCAACCTTGTACATCGGCAGCATCATCACCAGCGGCCGCTCCGAAATCACCGCGCTCGGCGACGAAGTCAACGAAGCGGCCCGCATCGAAGCATGTGCCTCTGGTGGACGCGCGCTCGCTTCAAAAGCACTCCTCGAACGCCTCAACCGCGAGGACGCCGCCGCGCTCGACCTCGACCCGAACAACGTCAGCTACACCCAACTCGCCGACCTCGACACCGCAACCGACAAAGCCCGACGAGACGCCCCCGCCGTCGCCGTATCCGACATCGCAACCGCCGGCCACTGACCGCACAGAACTCCCGTTCGATCGCGCATGCCAGTGCGGGTCTCGATGGCCTCGCGCGGACGCGACTGATGCCTTCGGCCGTGTCATCCCTACTTTCATCCCTTCAAAGGCACGAGTGAGATCCAGCGGCTGGCGGCGCGCAATATCAGCGGCCTTCACATCCCGTAACCCGCCCAGGGCGAGTCCTAGCCTTCGCCGGATGGACGACGCGCTGCGGTGCGCGATCGAAGCCGACGTCGGGGCGCGCATCACGACAGCGGTGCGCGTGCATGGCGGCGATGTTGCGCTCGCGTACGCCGTCGAGCTCGAAGACGATCGACGCGTGTTCGCGAAGACGCATCCGTCTTCGCCGCCCGGGTTTTTCACGACGGAGGCGAGGGGTCTCTCATGGTTGCGGGCCGCGAACGCGGTCGCGGTGCCAGAGGTGCTCGCGGTGTCCGACGAGCCGCCGAATCATCTGGTGCTCGAGTGGATCGACGAAGGCCGTGCCCGGCCGAGCACGGAACGGGATCTCGGTGTCGGACTCGCGCAAATGCATCGAGCCGGCGCGCCGACGTTCGGGCGGGACGATCGGCGCACCACAGGGAGTCGAGGGCTCCCGAATGAACCTTGCGCGACCTGGGCCGAGTTCTACGCGGCGAACCGCCTCTTGCCGCTGGCCCGGTTGGCGCGCGAGGGCCGCGCGCTCTCGCCGTCGACGATCGCCGACCTCGAACGTCTCGCGAGCCGGCTCACCTCGTTCGACACCGGCGAGCCGCCGGCGCGGTTGCACGGGGACCTATGGGCCGGCAACCGGCTGGTAGATGTCGAGGGTTGCAGCTGGCTGATCGATCCCGCAGCCCATGGAGGCCACCGCGAGTTCGACCTCGCAATGATGCGGCTCTTTGGTGGGTTCGGAGGCGTTTGCTTCGCCGCGTACGCCGAGGCGTACCCGCTGGAGTCCGGCTGGAAAGGTCGCGTGGCCCTGCACCAGATCGCACCCCTCGTCGTGCACGCGATCAAGTTCGGCGGCGGTTACGTCGGGTCCGCGACCGCCGCGATCGCGCAATACACCTGACGCGGAGCCCCCGTTCGCGAGTGCTGGGGATGGCGCGGCTTCGGGCCGGCGTACGGTGACACTCTCAGGACAAGAGTCGACGTCCGTCCTCTCGCGCCTCTACTGGAGATGGTCATCGATGCGCTATTCACAACTCGGCCCGTTTTCGGATGTGAGTCGCTTGACCCTCGGCGGGGGTGGGATCGGGCAGGGGTGGGGTGCGTCGAGCGACGAGGAAGCCGTCGCGACTGTCCATGCGGCCCTGGCTTCCGGTATCAACATGATCGACACCGCGCCGATGTACGGGGCCTGCGAAGCGGTCGTCGCCGAAGCGTTCCGAGGTGTTCTGCCCGTCGGCGTTCGCATCACCACCAAGTGTCAGCTCGGAGAGCGAAGTGTCGGGACCGTGGTCGCGAAACTCGAGCAGTCGCTCGACGCGAGCCTCGAGGCCATGCGCCTCGATCATGCCGACCTCTACTTCCTGCACAGCAACATCTGCGAAGACGACGCCGTCTACGCCCACGGCAACGACCAGCGCGCGAGCTTCGCGACGCCGTGGACCCAGTACGTCGAGGAGGTCGTTCCGGGATTCGAACATCTAAAGCGCCGGGGACGGATCGTCGCGTGGGGAATCACCGGTGTCGGCGTTCCTTCGACCATCCTCAAGGCGTTGCAGCACGGCGTGAAGCCGAGCGTCGTTCAGGCGGTAACGAACCTGCTTGATTCGCCCGGCGGCATCCGGAGGTACTCCGAAGCGCCGCGTCCGCGTGCCATCATCGCCGCGGCGAACGCGCACAACGTTGGCGTGATGGGCATTCGCGCGGTGCAAGCGGGCGCGCTGACGGCTCAGTTCGACCGAGTCGTCAAGGCGAGTCATCCCGATGCCGTCGACTACCGAAGAGCCGCGCCGTTCCGCGCGATGTGCGCAGTATTGGGAGTGGATCCGGCACTGGTTGCGCACCGCTACGCCCTGGATATGGAGGGTGTCGATACGGTCGTCCTCGGCGTCAAGAACCGGGCTGAGCTCGCGCAGTGTCTGGAGGCCGAGGCGCTCGGGAGCCTGGCACCGGACCTGCGGGCAAGGATCGACGGGTTGAGCCTCACCCACGAGTGAGCACAACCGCGGCTGGGTTAGGGGCTATCCGGTACCCAGTTGCCGTGGAAGCCGAACGGAACGCGCTGGGGCAGATGAACGACCGCTTCGGGTTCTCCGGTGAAGTCCGCCGCGTTGAGCACGAGGAGGTCGCTCGTGTCACGATCGGCGTCGTAGACGAGGGAGAGAACCCACCCGTCGTCCTCGGCCGCGTCAGGCCCTGACGGTACGAATACCGCCTCGGACGCGCCGCCATCGGAGTGCAGGTGGCGCACCTCGCTCGTGCGACGGTCCAAGTCGTGCTTTATGAGCGCGCTGTCGTTCTCGAGGAACGCGCCGGAATAGC
>JAUZEM010000440.1 GCA_030839005.1 Actinomycetota bacterium
GCGTCATTCGCCGCGCACGCGAGCGACGATCTCTTGCGCGATCGACTCCGGCACTGCTTGGTAGGAGTCGAACTGCATCGTGTAGGTCGCGCGTCCTTGGGTGCGAGACCGGAGGTCGCCAACATACCCGAACATCTGGGCCAACGGAACTCTCGCTCTGATCACCTGCGCGCTGCCGCGCTGCTCCATGCCCTCGACCTGACCGCGCCGGGAGTTCAGATCGCCGATGACGTCGCCCATGTACTCCTCGGCGGTGACGACCTCGACCGACATGACCGGCTCGAGCAATTGGGGTTTGGCCTTGCGGGCAGCTTCCTTCAGCGCCATGGAGCCGGCGATCTTGAACGCCATCTCCGAGCTGTCGACCTCGTGGTACGAGCCGTACGTGAGCCGGGCGCGCACGTCGACGAGCGGGTAACCAGCGACGACACCACCCTGCATCGCTTCCTGGATGCCGGCATCGACGGCGGGGATGTATTCGCGCGGGATGACGCCGCCCTTGATCTCGTCGACGAACTCGTAGCCGCCGGCCGCGCCGGTCGGCTCCAAGGCGATCACCACGTGCGCGTACTGCCCGCGACCACCCGTCTGGCGGACGTAGCGGACCTCGACCTTCTCGACCGGTTGCGTGATCGTCTCGCGGTACGCGACCTGGGGCTTGCCCACGTGCGCCTCGACGTTGAACTCGCGCATCATCCGGTCGACGAGCACCTCGAGGTGGAGCTCGCCCATTCCCCGAATGATCGTCTGTCCGGTCTCGTCGTCGGTGTGGACCCGAAAGGTCGGGTCCTCGTCCGAGAGCGAGCCCAGCGCCTTGCCGAGCTTGTCCTGGTCGACCTTCGTCTTGGGCTCGATCGCGACCGAGATCACGGGCTCGGGAAAGTCCATGCGCTCGAGCACGATCGGATGGGCGCGCTCGCAGAGGGTGTCGCCGGTGGTCGTCTGCTTGAAACCGAGTCCGGCAACGATGTCGCCCGCGTACGCGACCTCGATGTCCTCGCGTTGGTTCGCGTGCATGCGCAGGATGCGCCCGATGCGCTCCTTGCGATCCTTCGTCGAGTTGTAGATCTCCGAACCTTTTTCGAGCTTGCCCGAATAGATGCGGAAGTAGGTCAGCTTGCCGTACGGGTCGGCGACGATCTTGAACGCGAGCGCGGCGAACGGCTCGTTCTCGCTCGCTTTGCGCTCGACCGGTTCGCCGTGCATGTCGATGCCCTCGGTGGGCTTGATGTCGATCGGAGCCGGGAGATAGTCGACGACGGCGTCGAGCATGGGCTGCACGCCCTTGTTCTTGAACGCCGAGCCGCACAGCACCGGTACGAACTCGAAGGCGAGGGTCCCCGTGCGGATCGCAGCCTTGATCTCGTCGGCGGTGAGCGCTTCACCGTCGAGATACTTCTCCATGAGGTGATCGTCGACGTGCGCGATCGTCTCGAGCAGCTCGTGGCGTGCCGCCTCGGCCGCGTCGGCGTATTCGGCGGGGATGTCGACGACCTCGAACTCCGCGCCTTCGGTGTCGTCGTCGAGCGGCCACAGCACCGCTTTCATGGTGACAAGATCGATGACGCCCCGGAACTGGCTCTCGATGCCGACCGGGAGCTGGACGACCGCGGGTACCGCGTCGAGCCGGTCGCGCATCATCTCGACGCATCGCTCGAAATCGGCGCCGACGCGATCCATCTTGTTGACGAAGCAGAAGCGCGGCACGTCGTACTTGTTGGCCTGCCGCCACACCGTCTCGGTCTGCGGCTCGACACCCGCGACGGCGTCGAACACCGCGACCGCGCCGTCGAGAACGCGCAGCGAGCGCTCGACTTCCACCGTGAAGTCGACGTGGCCGGGCGTGTCGATGATGTTGATCTGGCAGTCGTTCCACTGCGCGGTGGTCGCGGCCGAGGTGATCGTGATGCCGCGCTCTTGCTCTTGGACCATGTGGTCCATGACCGCGGCGCCTTCGTGCACCTCGCCGATCTTGTACGTACGGCCCGTGTAGTAGAGGATCCGCTCGGTCGTCGTGGTCTTACCCGCGTCGATGTGAGCCATGATCCCGATGTTGCGGGTCTTTTCGAGGGGAAACGCGCGTGCCATCTCTATGTCCTGGTTCGGTCGTCCTGTTTCGGGGCGGAGGTGCTTTGCGGGGGCGGGAGCGGTCGAGGGTTTGCAGCAGTCGACCGGGCGTACCCGATTGCTCGGGGCCCGGTCGGGAGGCGCGGGCCCGAGAAATCGGGTTGACCCGCTCGGCGTCACGTCGCGCTCAGCGCCGTTCGGCCGTCTCCCTGGTCACTGCTCTGATCATCATGACTTGATCGTCCCTTTTCGGCGTGCTACCAGCGATAATGCGCGAAAGCCTTGTTTGATTCCGCCATTTTCTGAAGATCTTCCCGGCGCTTGATCGAGGCGCCGATGCCGTTGCTGGCGTCCAACAGCTCGCCGGCGAGGCGCTCGGCCATGGTCTTCTCCCGGCGCTGGCGGCAATAGCCCACGATCCAACGGATCGCGAGGGTGGTCGCCCGGCGGGGACGGACCTCGACCGGCACCTGGTAGGTCGCTCCACCGACGCGGCGGCTCTTGACCTCGAGCGGCGGCCGGATGTTCTCGACCGCCCGCTTCAACACCGCGACCGGGTCGCCCTGGGTCTTTCGGCCGATCTCCTCGAGCGCGGAGTAGACGATGTGCTCCGCCGTGGAGCGCTGCCCCCGTACGAGCACCTTGTTGACGAGCTGGGTCACGACGACGGATCGATAGATCGGGTCGGGCATCAGCTCGCGCCGCGGCGCGGGACCTTTACGCGGCACTAGGACTCCTTCTTGGCGCCGTAGCGGCTGCGCGCCTGCTTGCGGTTCGCGACGCCCGACGCGTCGAGCGCGCCGCGGATGATCTTGTAACGCACGCCGGGAAGGTCCTTCACGCGACCGCCGCGCACGAGCACGATCGAGTGCTCCTGCAGGTTGTGACCGATGCCGGGAATGTATGCCGTCACCTCGATGCCGGAGGTCAACCGAACCCGGGCGACCTTGCGCAGCGCGGAGTTGGGCTTCTTCGGCGTCGTGGTGAAGACGCGCGTGCACACGCCCCGCCGTTGCGGGGAGCCTTTGAGGGCCGGCGTCTTGGTTTTTTCGGCCTTCGACTCCCGTCCCTTACGGACGAGCTGGGCGATCGTGGGCACGCGTTTCTTCCCTCTGAGATTTTTGGCCCTGGAATTCAGAGCAAGCGGGAGGTCCGGAGCGCGCCAACGCGCTCGGAACCGACGGGCGAGCGTAGCAGGACAGGTGTCCGGCCCCAAGCGGGGCCGGACACTGATCATCAGTCGCCGGCCGCGACATCGCCTTGGTCGTCGCCACCGAGATCGATCACGCTCGGAGCGTCGGCCGTGTCGGCCGTCCCGTCAACGAGCGCGCCGAACCCGCCGGGATCGGATGAGTCTCCCGCGACGCGCTCGAGCTCCGACTCCGCCTGACGGCTCGTGCTCGCCTCGCGTAGCCACGTCGCGAGGTCCATCTCCTCTTCGACCTCCGACGTGTAGAAGGGCAGCGGCTCGTACTCGGGTGCCTCGGTGCGGATGTTGCGATACATCGGCATGCCCGTTCCCGCCGGGATGAGCTTGCCGATGATCACGTTCTCCTTCAGGCCCTCGAGCCCGTCGGATCGGCCCTCGATGGCGGCCTCCGTGAGCACGCGCGTCGTCTCTTGGAACGATGCGGCCGAGAGCCACGAGTCGGTCGCGAGCGACGCCTTGGTGATGCCCATGAGCTCCGGGCGTCCTTCGGCCGGACGCTTGTCTTCCTCGACGAGGCGACGGTTCTCCTCCGCGTACCGGCGGGCGTCGACCTTCTCGCCGGGGAGGAACGCACTGTCTCCCGGCTCCGACACGGTCACCCGGCGCAGCATCTGACGGACGATCACCTCGATGTGCTTGTCGTGAATCGACACGCCCTGGTCGCGGTACACCCGCTGCACCTCGTCGACGAGGTACTGCTGCGTCTCGCGCACGCCCTTGATCTCGAGGAGCTTCTTGGGGTCGAGCGGGCTCTTGTCGTCACCGACCAGCCGGTCCCCCGCGGTGACCTCCTGGCCGTCGCGCACGGCGACGTGCGCCCGACGCGACACCGCGTACTCCAGCTCGGTGGCGTCGTCGGCGACGATCGTGATGACCCGCTCGCCCTTCTCGTTCTCGCCGAGTCGCACCAGACCCGACACGTCGGCGAGCAGCGACGCCGCCTTCGGAGTGCGGGCTTCGAACAGCTCGACGACGCGCGGCAGACCGTGCGTGATGTCCTCACCGGCGACACCACCGGTGTGGAACGTACGCATCGTCAGCTGCGTGCCCGGCTCGCCGATCGACTGGGCCGCCACGATGCCGATGGCTTCACCGAGATCGGAGATCTTGCCGGTGGCCAGCATGCGGCCGTAGCACTTCGAGCAGACGCCCGACACGGTCTCGCACGTGAGCACGGTCCGCACCCGCAAACGCTGGATGCCCTCGTCGTCGGCGAGCAGACGCATCGCTTCGTCGTCGATCTCGACATTGCGCGGGATGACCGTTCCGTCGGTCAATGTGGCGTCCTCGGTGAGGCAACGCCCGAGCAGGCTGGTCTCGAGCACGCGCCACGACTCGGCGCCGGGGACCACGTCCTCGACCCAGATGCCACGGTTCGTTTCGCAGTCCCACTCCCGCACGATCAGCTCCTGCGCGACGTCGACGAGACGACGCGTGAGGTAGCCGGAGTCGGCGGTACGCAGAGCGGTGTCGGCCAGACCCTTGCGGGCGCCGTGGGTCGAGATGAAGTACTCGAGCACGGACAGGCCTTCACGGAAGTTGCTCTTGATCGGCCGCGGGATGATCTCACCGCGCGGGTTCG
>JAUZEM010000535.1 GCA_030839005.1 Actinomycetota bacterium
TCGGCGTCGTGCACAACCTCGACAAGGACGCGTTGATGCGCATCCTCATCGAGCCGAAGAACGCGCTGGTGAAGCAGTACCAGAAGTTCTTCCACTTCGACGACGTCGACCTCGTGTTCGGCGACGATGCGCTCGACGCCATCGCCGACGAGGCGCTGAAGCGCGGCACCGGCGCTCGCGGCCTGCGCGCGATCCTCGAGGAGGTGCTCCTCGAGGTGATGTACGACCTGCCGTCCCGCACCGACGTCGTCAAATGCGTCGTCGACAAAGAGGTCGTCCTCCGCAAGGTCACCCCCACGCTGGTCACAGAGGATGAATCAAGACGCAGCGCGTGATGTGTTTGTTTGCGCTTGCCGCGCGTAGTCACACGAGGCCGTGAGCGGAGCGCCGGAGGCGCGGAGCGAACTGGCGGGAGCGGCGAGCGTCTGCGGGCCGGGTATCCCGGCCCGCAGCGAGCGCGACCGAGAATTATGCGAGACGCGCGGTGTAGCGGGCGTCTCGTTCTTCGACGATCAGTCGGAGCTCGAAGGCTTCGCTGAGGATCTCGCTCGTTACCGTGTGGTTCAGCGTTCCGGACGCGAGCACTTTTCCGGCTTTGAGCACGAGCGCGTGGGTGAAGGCGGGGGGGATCTCCTCGAGGTGGTGCGTTACCAGCACCAACGGGGGGCGGGCTCGGTCGCGCGCCCACGTGGCGAGGTCGGCGACGAGTTCTTCGCGGCCGCCGATGTCGAGCCCCGCGGTCGGCTCGTCGAGGAGCGCAAGGCCGGGCTCGTTCATCAGCATGCGCGCGAGCAGGACCCGTTGGCGCTCGCCGGCGGACAGCGTGGTGAACGCGTGCGCGGCGAGTGCGGCACAGCGCCACTCGCGCAGGAGGTCGAGCGCGCGGGCGCGGTCGCCTTCGGTGTACTGATGCCACCAGGGCGCGAGCGCGGCATAACGCGCGGTCATCACGACCTCTGCCGCGTTCATCGACGGTTCCAGCTTCGTCGCGAGCGCGGGGGAGGAGAACGCGATGCGCTCACGCAGTGTGCGGACGTCGGTCCGACCGAGGCGTTGGCCGAGGACCTCGACGGTGCCCGATGACGGGTGTTGGTAGAGCGCGGCGATACGCAGCAACGACGTCTTGCCCGCGCCGTTCGCGCCCAGCACGACCCAGCGCTCGTCGCCGCGCACGGTCCATTCGATGCCGTCGAGGATCTTCGCACCGTCGAGCACGAGGCTCACGCCCGCGCCGCGCAAGACCGGGCTCTCGTTCAAGCTGCTCCTCCGCTCGCGGTTGGTCGGGAGAGCCTAGAGGGACCGCCGCTGCTTGCCGCCGGCGTCGCTTCGTGTCAAGGTCGATCGATGGGCTCCGACGACTCGGTTGCACAACGCGCTCCATCGCACGATCGCTTCCCGTGCTTCGACGGTGTGCGCGCCCTGGCCGCCTTGATGGTCGTCGTCTACCACGCAGTGTTCTTCAATACGGATTTTCAGACGCGCGGCGGCGCTTTTCTCGGCACGCTCAACGCGGGCGTGTGGATCTTCTTCGTGACGTCCGGATGTCTGTTGTACCTCCCGTTCGCGGCGTCGCACCTCGGCGATGCCTCGGGCGTCGATCCCCGCGGCTATGCGGTGCGCAGGCTCGCGCGGGTGTACCCCGCGTACTGGCTGGTGCTCGCCTTCTTCACCTTCATCGTTCCGAGGGTGAACATCTACGGCCTGCACGGGTTCTTGCTGCACACGACGTTGACCCAGACGTACGTGCACATCAATCCGTTCGTCGACGGGCTCCCGCCCGCGTGGAGTCTCGTCGTCGAGATCTCCTTCTATCTTTTCCTGCCGTTGTACGCGGCGCTGATCGCCGCGTTCGCACGGAGGTGGCGTCCGCTCGCGGTCGAGCTCGTCGGGCTCGCAGTGCTGTTCGCGGTCGGGATGATCGCGATCGTCGCGGTCGCCGCCGGCCTCGATGCGCCGTGGGTGACGGTCTTGCCGCAACACCTCGGTGCGTTCGCGCTCGGCATGCTCCTTGCGGTGCTCACCTCGCGGCGTTGGGACGCGTCCACGACGGCTCGACTCGAACACATCGGGCGGCCGACGTGGATGTGGTGGACGGTTGCGCTCGTCGCCCTCGTCGCCATTCCGGTCGGGCTGCGCCTCGATCCGCTCGCGGCCCCGAATACCGCCCAGGCGATCGGGCGGAACCTGTGCCAGATGCTCGTCGGCATCTGCGTTGTCGTGCCGGTCGTGCTGGGGCCGCAAGACCACGGCGCGATCCGGCGGCTGTTGCGATCGCGCGTCGCGGTGTACCTCGGGCTGGTCAGCTACGGCATCTACCTCTGGCACTGGTACCTGCTGCGGATCGTCGCGGACTGGCTCGGGTGGCCGCTGAACCACGGCAACTACCTCGTGGTATTCATCCTGACCCTACCGATCGTCGTGTTCGCCGCGAGCGTGAGCTGGTTCGGATTGGAGCGGCCCGTCCTGCGGCTGGCCCACCGGGTCGCGCCCGGCCGCGGGCGGGCGACGGAACCGAAGGCGCGTGACCGTCACGCGCTACGCGACGCGTAACGGCCGAGGCCGCGTTGTCCGAGCAAGCAGTGTCGACCTCCCCGCGCCGCGGCCTCCTGTCGCGCGTCGTACCCCGTGCCGGGCTCGCGGAAGCAGCCGTTTACGCGGTCGCGATCGCGCTCGTCGTCTGGCCGGGTCTGCTGCACGCGCGCACGCAGATTCTCGGCGCGGGCGACGACGCCCGCTACTACACGTGGCTCGGTTGGCGCGTGGGGCGACTCATCGCGCACGGGCACGTCATCCCCTTCCACGTCGGCGACGTGATCCATCCGTTCGGGCTCGATCTGCGATTGCTCGACGGGTACCTGCCCTCCTACGTCTGCGGTCTCTTCAACCTTCTCGTCGGTCCGGTGCTCGCGTTCATCCTGACCTTCGGTGCCGGGGCGATCCTGAACGTGCTCTCCGCGCGCGCGCTCGCGCAGCGGTTGTCCGGAAGGCGCGTGGTTCACACCATCGCGGCCGTTGCCTTTCTCACCGCGCCGCCGATCGCGCTGAACGTGCAACTCGGGCTGCTTCCGCTGTTCTGGGCCTTCACCGCACCGCTGCTCGTCGCGGATGCGCTCGATGTCGTCTCGGGCGCGCGCGCCGTCAGGCCGGTACGGCTCGCGGTCCTGCTCACCCTTGCGTACCTCTGCAGCGTCTACTTCGTCGTGTTCGGCGGTCTCGCGTACGGTTTGATCGTCGGGATCGCAGCGTTGCGCGGCCGGAGCTGGCGCATGGTCGCCTCGACGGCGGCAGCCCTCGCCATCACGATCGTCGTACTACTTCCCTTCATCGTTCCGCGCATCCAGTTCGACCGCACAGAGGCGGCGCGTGGCGCGGACACCGAGCTGCTCGCCGACAGCAACTTCTTCTCCGCCGATGCAGTGTCGATCGTTGCGCAGCCGACGCGATCGACCTTCCTGCTCCCGCGGCCCACGTTCGTCGAGCGGAGCATCGTGCGGCTGCCCGATACGCGATTCGCGATCGAGGCGACCCTCTTTCCCGGCCTGCTCCTGCTCGCCGGCTTCGCGGTGTTCCTCGTCCGGCCCGATCGGCGCCGCATTCCGGTCGCCGTGAGCGTCGCGTCGTTGTTCGTATTCGGCCTCGGACCCTCACTGAAGGTCGCGGGAAGCTTCGTCTGGGAGCACGGCGACTCGCCGGTGTCGTGGTTGCCGTACCGGCTCCTCCTTGCGGTTCCGGGTCTCGGCGCGCTCCGTGCGCCGGTGCGGGTCGAGTACGCCCTCGCCGCGTTGCTCGTCGCCGCGACGGCCATCGCACTAGATCGCCTCCTTTCCCGCACCTCGGGCCGGGCGTGGGTCGTCGGCGCCGGCGCCGGCGTGTTGCTCGCGACGAACCTCCTGGTGCCGCTGCCCACCACCAATTTCGGTACGACGGCCGCCGGCGCAGACGCGCTCCGCGAGATCGCGCGCGTCGCGCGCCCGGGCGACACGGTCTTGAGCGATCCGGCCGACTGTGACCCCGCGTTCGTCAGCCTGCAGGTGTTCCACCATTCGCCGGTGGTCGGGTGCGCGGGTTCGTTCGCGGCGAATCCATGGTCGAAGCTCCGCGCCTACGCCCGTTCCGAGGCGCTCACCAAGCTGCGGTGCGACCGTGCTGCGTACGTGAGGCTTACGACCCCGGACGCGCCGGCCGCGCCGTTCGGGGCGAGCGATGTCGCCGCGCTGCGCGGCGAATTCGGTGTGCGCTTCGTCGTGATCGACCATGCGAAGCTGGGCGCCGGATGCGCGGGGGTGAACGCATCCCTGCCGGTCCTGCGCGAGCATCGATCGCTCGGCCGGGACGCGCGCTTCGAGGTGATCGATCTGTCTCAGCCCTCCGGTGGGTGATCGGGCGGGCAGGGCAGGAACAGCTTGAAGCCGTTACCGAAGTCCTCGGTCGGACAGAACTTGCTGTGCAGCACGTCGGCCGGACCGGGATCGCCCGGCTTCATCGCGTCGTTCGGCTCGTCCCAGCCGAGCCAGCGGTCGGATGCGATGAAGGCGTCGGCCCTCCGCATCTCCCCGGTGAGGGTGGTGCCGCGACGGTTCGTGAGTCCGGGTTCGAACTCCATCGAAGCGGTACCCGGGACGAAGCGGGGAAGCAGGTAGTAGAGGAACGTGTCGTTGTACGGCACGCGGCGCATGTCGGAGTTGCCGACGATGATGCGACTTCCGGGCTTGACGTCGCGCTCGACTGCTTGGAGCAAACGCTCGATGCTGTCGGCGAAGCCGGCGTCGCTCCCGACGTACCAGGATCGGCCATCGTTGCTGATCTCGATCGTCTTCGGGAGATGAAACGAGTCCTGCACCGCGCCGATGTAGCGCCGCGCGGTGTAGGTCGGGAGCAGCAGGGACACACCGATGATGACGCCGACGCCCGCGGCGAAGCCGATCCTCGACGATCTCCAAGCCGGGCGGACGAGTGTTATCGCCTCGGCGAGCGCCGCCGGCAGCAGCACGACGAGCGTGCCGCTCACCCATGCGAGGTGCGCGGAATCGGCGCGTTGCACCGCCTGCGGAAAGATGCCCAGACCGAACAGCGCGCCTGCGAGCAACACGCGCGGGCGGAACGCGCTCGGCGCGCGACGGACGCGCCAGATACCGAACGCGAGCAGCGCGACCGCGAGCACGACGAGCAGGAGGAACCAGGCGAACAATTGCTGCGGCGGAGTGAGGCGCGGGAGGGGCCACGAAGGATCGAAGGCGGCGATCACGCGCGCGACGCCGACGAGGTGATCCGGGTTGGGCGGCACCGGCAGGTGGCGCGCGGCCCGAAGGTGGATCATCGGGTCGATCAGCATGCCGCGCCACACCGTGGCGGGCCCGGCCAGGGCCAGGTGCGCGAGGTAGGGCGAGAGGCCGATGGCGGTACCGATCACGGCTCGCGTCACGATCGGACGCGGCAATGCCCACAGTGCGGCCGCCCCTCCCAGCGCGAGCGCGAGGCCGAGATCGATGCGGAACAGCATGGCCAACCCGGCGAGCACGCCGCCGATCAGTGCCCAAAGCGCGCCGCGATCCCCGCCGTCGTGACGCGCCTGGAGCAGCGCGACCAACGAGCCGAGCGCGAGCGCGGCGCCGCCGGTCCACGGGATCGCGACGAGCTGCAACGACGGCATCACGAACATGACGTTGAGCACGACTGCTGTAACCGCCACGGATCGACCCCACCAACGCACGAGCAGTCCGGCGGCCACGGCCATGCCGACGAGTTGCGCCAATCCGGCCAGGCGTTCGACGAGCAGATGCGTACCGAAGACCTTGTAGAGCGCGGCGAGCGCCCACAAGCTGCCCGGACCGTAGAGGTACAGGAAGTCCTTGTTGGCCACCGCCCCGTGCAGCACGCGGTCGGGGAAGACGAGCATGAAGCCCTCTTCCATCGCGGCGCCGGGGGCGTGCAGCAGCGCGCGCAGGGGGAGCAGGTACGCGAGCACGGCAACGCCGACGATGATCCACCAGGCCGCGGGGATACGAGCGGCGATCCGCGGCTCCGCGAGCTGCGTCGCCGTTGCTGACCGAACGGCGGCGTCACTGCTCACGAGCAGAGGACTGTAACCGGGCCCTGCCAACGCCTCGTCGATGAGAGGAGCCGCCGAGGGGGTGCCTCCTACAATCGCGTGCATGGCCCGAGTCCCCGACAAACCAACGCTGGAGGGGCTCGAGGAGCGTTGGTCCGCGACCTGGGAGGAAACAGGAACGTACCGGTTCGACCGCAGCCGCGCGCGCAACGAGATCTTCTCGATCGATACGCCGCCGCCGACCGTGAGCGGGTCGTTGCACATGGGATCGGTCTTTGGTTACGTGCAGACCGATTCCGTCGCGCGCTACCAACGCATGCGCGGCCGTCACGTCTTCTATCCGATGGGTTGGGACGACAACGGACTGCCGACGGAACGACGCGTCCAGAACTTCTACGGCGTGCGTTGCGAGCCCCACCTGCCCTACGACCCCGCGTTCGTGCCGCCCGAGAAGCCCGGGAAAGAGATCGTCTCGATCTCGCGACCCAACTTCCTCGAGCTCTGTGAAGGGCTCGTGGCCGAGGACGAGGCGGCTTTCGAGCAGCTGTGGCGCCGGCTCGGGCTGTCGGTCGACTGGAGCCTCACCTACACGACGGTCGGGCCCGCGGCCCGTCGCACCAGTCAACGCGCGTTCCTTCGCAACCTCGCGAGGGGTGAGGCATACCAAGCCGATGCGCCGACGCTCTGGGACGTCGACTTCCGCACCGCGGTGGCCCAGGCCGAGCTCGAAGATCGCGAGATGCCGGGCGCCTACCACGCGCTGCGATTCCACAAACCGGAGGGCGGCGACGTCCTCGTCGACACGACCCGACCCGAGCTGCTCGCCGCGTGTGTCGCGGTGGTCGCGCATCCCGACGACGCGCGCTACCAACCGTTGTTCGGCTCCGAGGTCGTCACGCCGCTGTACGGCGCGCGCGTGCCCGTCGTCGCGCACCATCTCGCCGATCCCGAGAAGGGAACCGGCATCGCGATGATCTGTACGTTCGGCGACACGACCGACGTGGTCTGGTGGCGGGAGCTGCAACTCCCGACGCGCGCCATCATGGGCACCGACGGACGGTTCAAACCCGAGCCACCCGCCGGCATCTCCTCGGACGGCGTGGCCGCGTACGAAGCGATCGCCGGCCGAACGTCCAAGCAGGCGCAGAAGATCGTCGTGGACCAGCTGCACGCCTCGGGCGAGCTTGAGGGCGACCCGCGCCCGATCACCCACACCGTGAGGTTCTTCGAGAAAGGCGAACGCCCACTCGAGATCGTGACCTCGCGTCAGTGGTATCTGCGCAACGGGGGTCGCGATCTCGAGTTGCGCGCGGAGCTCCTTGCGCTCGGGCGCGAGCTCCGCTGGCATCCCGGGAACATGCGCGCCCGCTACGACAACTGGCTCGAGGGCTTGAACTCCGATTGGCTCGTGAGCCGGCAGCGCTACTTCGGCGTGCCGTTTCCCGTCTGGTATCGCGTCGACGCCGACGGGAACTCCGTCTACGACGACCCGCTGTTGCCGCCGGAGTCGGCCCTCCCGGTCGATCCGTCGACCGACCGCCCCTCCGGCTGCACCGAATCGCAGCGCGACCGGCCCGGTGGTTTCACGGCCGATCCCGACGTGATGGATACCTGGGCCACCTCGTCGCTGACGCCGCAGATCGTCACGGGGTGGGTCGACGATCCCGACCGGTTCGAGCGCACGTTCCCGATGAATCTGCGGCCCCAGGGTCCCGAGATCATCCGGACCTGGCTCTTCGACACGGTCGTGCGCGCGCGGTTCGAGCACGGCGCGCTGCCGTGGACCGACGCCATCATCAACGGATGGGTCCTCGACCCCGAGCGCAAGAAGATGTCGAAGTCCAAGGGGAACGTCGTGACCCCGATGCCTCTGGTGGAGGAGTACGGAGCCGACGCCGTTCGCTATTGGGCGTGCAACGGCCGGCCCGGCGTCGATACTGCAGTTGACTTCGGGGTCATGAAGGTAGGCCGCAAGCTCGCCATCAAGGTCCTGAACGCGTCGAAGTTCGTCCTCGGCGTCTCGGGTGACGCCGCGGAGGACACGAGCATGGTCACCTCCGCGCTCGACCGTTCGCTGCTCGTCGCGCTCGCCGATCTGGTCGCCGACGCGACCGTCGCGTTCGAAGAGTTCGATTACGCACGAGCGCTCGAACGGACCGAACGGTTCTTCTGGTCGTTCTGCGACGATTACCTCGAGCTCGTCAAGAGCCGCGCGTACGACGACGCGAACGACGAGACCGTGCACTCCGCCGCGGTGACGCTGCGGATCGCGCTCTCCACGTTGCTCCGGCTCTTCGCGCCGGTGCTGCCGTACGTGAGTGAAGAGGTGTGGTCGTGGTGGCGCGACGGTTCGATCCATCGCGCCGAGTGGCCGAAGGCGGACGCGTTGCGCGTCGAGGGTGGGGACCCCCTCGTGTACGACGTCGCCGCCGACGTGCTCGCCGACGTGAGAAAGGTGAAGTCGACGCAGAAGGTGTCGCTCGCCTCGCCGGTCGAGCGGGTCCACGTGATCGATACCGCGGAACGGCTCGCCGCGCTCGAAGCGGCGCGCCGGGACGTGTCCGACGCGGGTCGGATCGCGCGGCTGGATGTCGAAGCCGGAACCGTTGCGTGCGTACGGGTCGAGCTGGCGTCGGTGCCCGAGTCGTGAGCACGCCACCGGGCTTCGACGGCCGAGGCTGGCTGAGCGCGCACGTCAACCTCGAGAGCCTCAACGTTCCCGCCGGGAGCCGGCGCGGCCCGCCGACCCTCGAGCGGATCGCCACCCTGATGCAGTACCTCGGGTCGCCCGAGGTCGAGTTCCCGGCTGTCCACATCACCGGCACGAACGGCAAGACAACAACGGTGCGCGTGCTCACCGAGCTGCTCAACGCGCTCGGACTCAAGGTCGGCGCGTATACGAGTCCGCATCTCCAACGGGTGAACGAACGCATGTCGATCGACGGCGAACCGATCTCCGACGACGCGTTGGACGAGATGTTGTACGCGGTCTCGCTCGTCGAGCAGTCGGTCGGGGTCGACCCTTCCTACTTCGACGTCGTCACGTCGGCCGCGTTCCGCTGGTTCGCCGACGAGGCGGTCGACGTAGCGGTCGTCGAGGTCGGCATGGGCGGAACCTGGGACGCGACCAACGTCGTCGACGGCCAGGTTGCCGCCGTCACGAACGTGACGGTGGATCACGTCGACTACCTCGGACCGACGCGCGAGCAGATCGCGCAGGAGAAGGCCGGCATCGTGAAGTCCGGCGCGACGCTGGTGCTCGGCGAAACCGACCCGAACCTCCAAGCCATCTTCGAGGCGCGCGGCGCGGCGCGCGTCTTCCGCCGCGATGTCGATTTCGGTGTACGACGCAACGTGCTCGCGATCGGTGGCCGCTTGGTCGACTTCCGTAGCCCGGGAGCGGAGTATCCCGACGTGTTCCTGCCGCTGCACGGTGCGCACCAGGCCGACAACGCGGCGATCGCGCTGGCCGCGGCGGAAAGTTTCGTCGGCGCAACGCTCGCTTTCGAGGTCGTGGCCGATGCGTTCGCGCGGGTGCAGTCTCCGGGCCGGCTCGAGATCGTCGGCCGCCGGCCGCTCGTACTGCTCGACGGCGCGCACAACGTCGCCGGCGCGCAGGCGTTGCGCGTCGCGCTCGAGGAGGAGTTCAGTGGAGGCCCGCGCACGCTGATCGTCGGTCTGCTGCGCGAGAAGGAACCGCACGAGATGCTCGCGGCGCTCGGCGTCGACGGACTCGATGGGCTGCTCGTGTGTTGCCGGCCGCCGAGCCCGCGCGCGCTCGAGGCGTCGTTCGTAGCCAAGGCCGCGGCCGACCTCGGACTGCCCGAGGAGCGGATCGAGGTCGTCGAGCGCGTCGAGGACGCGGTGAGTACCGCGTTGCTCGCCACACCGCCCGACGGTCAGATCGTGATCACGGGGTCGCTGTACGTCGTCGGCGCTGCCCGCTCCGTGCTCGTTTCGTGACGTCGGTTGTCGAAATTGCCGCGTCGCCCCGTAGGCTGCGCCGTTCATGGCCGATCGGACCCTCGTTCTCTGCAAGCCGGATTGTGTCGAGCGCGGGCTCGTCGGCGAGGTCATCGCCCGCCTGGAGCGCAAGCAGCTGAAGCTGGTCGCGCTCGATCTGCGACTCCTCGACGAGACCACGGCCGCGCGCCACTATGCCGAGCACGAGGGCAAGCCGTTCTTCCGCGATCTCGTGACGTTCATCACGCGCTCGCCGCTCGTGGCGCTCGTCGCGGAAGGACCCGATGCGCACAAGGTCGTGCGCACGCTGATCGGCACCACGAACCCGCGGGATGCCGCTCC
>JAUZEM010000602.1 GCA_030839005.1 Actinomycetota bacterium
CGAGCCTGCGATCGTTACGGTGCTGCGCGCCACGCGGTCATACTGCCCGACGCCGACGCCTGTCGGGAAGGCGTCAGCGTCGCACAGCCTTGTGGGACGTTCTATGCCCCTGTGGGCATCCCCGGACCCATGAATGCGCGGTCCGCGTTTCGTTGCTGCCGCGACGCGATGGCGACTAAACCGGGCGGAGGTGCGACTCGATGACGAGCGCGCCCCGAGGGCGATAGGGGCGCGCCGACCTCGACGCCATGATGCCGTGGTCGGCGCGCAGGCGTGCCATTCCCTCGTTGTGCCCGGTGTAGCTCGACGGTTGCTCGAGCATCCACACGATTCCCTCGGCCGCGACCTCCGACGGCTCCCAATCGGAGTGGTCGGCGTCCGGCATGTTGAACAGGAATCCTTCCGACGCGACCGGCACGTCGATCCGGAACGTGTTGACGGCGATGTCGAACGGGCGGAGCTGGTGCGCGGCCGAGAGGGTGAGGTGCTCGAGCGCGGCTTTCGCCATTCCGTACGCCATGAGCTCCGGGATGTAGTTCAAGCTCGCGACCGACGAGACGTTGACGATCGCGCCCTCGCCCTGTTCTTTCATCGCCGGGATGGCCGCTCGTATCGCGATCAGTGGCGCGCGCAGATCCACTTGCATCACGAGATCGAAGCGCTTCATCTCGAGCGCGAGATCGCCCGGGAACGTGATCGCCGCGTTGTTGACGAGCACGTCGAGTCGACCGAAGCGCTCGATCGTGGTCGCGACCATGCGCGCGATTTCGTCGTCCCGGGCGAGGTTGGTCGGCACTGCGATTGCTTCGCCGCCGGCCGCGGTGATCCGACGCACCGTTTCGTCGACGGTACCGGGGATCGGCAGCGGCGATTTGTCGGTCGCGCGGGCCGCGCACGCGACCTTGCATCCGCGCTGCCCGAGCAGCTCGGCGGCGGCCGCGCCCACACCGCGCGACGCACCGGTGACGATCGCGACCCTTCCCGAAAGGTCCATGCGACGACCCTAGAGCGCGGGCAGGTCCTGCTGCAGGGTCAGCGAGTCGGCGTAGAGGTCGCCGTGTTCGCCGACGCGTGCGACCACCGCTTCCGCTTCGAAGGTGAGCGCGTCGACATCGCCGGCTTCGAGCGCGGCCTCGACCTCCGGCCAGGCGAGGGGCGTGGAAACGGTCGGCCGGTCGCGCAGCCGTAATGAGTATGCGCAGACGGTCGTCTTGTGCCGGTCGTTCTGACTCCAGTCGATGAACACCTTGCCCGGGCGCTTGCTGCGCGTCATGTCGACGAGCACCCGATCGGGATCGCGCGACTCGAGCAGCTGGCCGAGCGCCAGCGCGAATCGTTTGGTTTCCTCGTCGGTGGCGCCCGAGCCGTGTATCGGTACCGACAGGTGCAGTCCCTTGCCGCCCGACGTCTTGATGACGCATTGCAGCTCGAGGCGTGCCAAGGTCTCGCGCAGTGCGAGGGCGACGCGACAACTATCGATGTTAGTCGCGGGCGGGCCCGGGTCCAGGTCGATAACCATCGCGGTCGGGTGCGCGGGATCGGCGAGCGTCCACTGATGCGTGTGGAGCTCGAGCGCGGCCAGATTGGCCAGCCACACCAGTGCCGGGAGCTCCTCGACGAGACACCCCTTGGTGCCGCCGGTCGCCTCGTTTCCGGGTGCCGTGTCGACCCAATCCGGACGATGCGACGGGCAGTTCTTCTCGAAGAAGCGGGGACCATCCGGGCCGTCGGGTGCCCGGACCAGGGTGGGCGGACGCTGCGCGAGGTGGGGAAGCACCCAGGGCGCGATCCGGCGGTAATAGTCGATCACGTCGGCTTTGCGGAACCCGGCGGCGGGGTAGAGCACCTTGTCGAGATTCGAGAGCGACAGCTCGCGGCCCTCGATCTCGACCTTCTTCCGGCTCGCTTGCCCCCTCGCCATATCTAGACTTCACCCTATGCCCAGTGCCATTTGGACCGGCTCGATCAGCTTCGGCCTCGTGCAAGTACCCGTGCGCCTCGTCGGCGCGACGAAGAGCCGCGACGTCAGCTTCAACCAGCTCGAAGAGGGAACCGGCGCGCGCATCCGGTACAAGAAGGTGTCCGACGTCACCGGGGAAGAGGTGCCGGCCGAACGGATCAAGCGCGGCTATGAGATCTCGAAGGGTCGCTACGTGATGATCGACCCCGACGAGCTCGACGTCTTGCGCCCGAAGGGCAGCCACGCCATCGAGATCGAGGAATTCGTCGACCTCGACGAGATCGATCCTCTTTACTTCGAGCAGCCCTACTACCTCGTCCCCGATGCCCGGGGCGTGAAGGCGTACAAGCTCCTCGTCGAGGCGATGACGGAGCTCAACAAGGTTGCGATCGGCCGCATCATCGTGCGCAGCAAGGAACGCCTCGTCGCGATCCGACCGGTCGACGGCATGCTGTGCATCGAGACGATGCGCTACGCCGACGAGGTCCTTCCCCGCACCGACCTCGTCCCCGACGACACCGACGTCGAGTTGAACGAACGCGAACGCGCGATGGCGCGCCAGCTCGTGGAGTCACTCGCAGCGGACCACTTCGAGCCCGAGAAATATCACGACCAATACCGCGAGCAGGTGCTCGATCTGATCGAACGCAAGGCGGCCGGAGAGGAGATCGTCGCCGAGCCGCTCGTCGAGCCGCCCGCCAAGGTGCTCGACCTGGTCGCGGCGCTCGAAGCGTCACTCGAGAAAGCACAGAGCGCGAAGGAGCGGCACCCGAGCGTCGCCGCTGCGGGTTTGCCGCACAAGCCCGCCAAGGCGCCGGCGAAGAAGTCGGCGGCCAAGAAAACCGCGGTCAAAACACGGGCCAAGGCGCCCGCGAAAAAGCGCAGCGCCTAGCTGTACCCTCCACGCCCTTGACATCTCACTCGGGTCGGCGCGACGTTGTTCGTGCGGTTTGCGAACGGTCTCCTGTAAAAACGTTCCGAGGCCGGAGGTTGAGGGGATGGATTCGGTCTCTTTCGAGATCCGACACCGCCACGACGGCGCAGCGGAGGTCAGGCTCGGTGGTGAGCTCGACCTGTGTACCGGACCCGACGTCGCGTCGCGCCTGCGACGCCTCTTGCAGACCTCCCCGGTCGAGACCGTCGTTCTCGACCTCGGTGGTCTTTCGTACTGCGACTGCACCGGACTGAACGTCTTCGCGAACGCGCAACGCGACGCGGAGCTCCTCGGCAAGAGCATCGTGCTGACGCGGCCCCGTGGTCTGCTCCGTCGGGTCTTCGACAGCGTGCAGTTCGGCCGGGTCGTCAGGATCGCCGACGAAGCGAACCAGTTCGACGACAGAGAGGGGTCGAGCGGCGCTGACGTCGCCGAACCGTGAAGTCATGATCCGTTCGTTGGCCGCCCGCCTCGAGCCCGCTCCGCTAGCAGTGCGGGAAACCCGCAGGTTCGTGCGAGACATCCTCCGGGTCTGGGACGCCGAGATCCTCGCGGAAGTGGCTGAGCTCCTCGCGGGCGAGCTCGTCACCAACGCGGTGCTCTATGCCGAGACACCGATCGACGTGCACCTGGCCTGGAGCGACGGCGACGCCCCACGCCTGCGGGTGAAGGTGTGCGACGAAGCTGACGCGATGCCGCAGATCGTGGAACCGCCCCGCCCCGGTGGCCATGGCGGCTATGGCCTGCGTCTGCTCGAACGGTTCTCGAGCGACTGGGGTGTCGAACGACGCGAGAGCGGCGGCAAGTGCGTCTGGTTCGACGTGGGGGCGAACCTCTGATGGGCGAACCTCTGAAGGCCGAACCTCTGAAGGCCGAACCTCTGAAGGATGGTCTCGTCGACGCCGTCGACGAGGTGTCACCTGAGGTGGCGCGGTGACCATCGCCACCGTCAGCATCGAACGGCGCGACGCGCTGCCGGTGGTTCACGTGCGCGGAGAGATCGAGCTCCCGAACTCCGACGCGGTACGCACCGACATCCTCGCGACCGTCCCGCCCGACGGGCCGGGCATGATTCTCGACCTCACGCAAACGACCCACCTCGACAGCAGCGGCATTCGAATGTTGTTCGAAGTCGCGGAACGCCTACGCGTTCGTCGACAGCTTCTCGTACTGGTGGCAAACGAGGAGGCACTGATTCGACGCGTCATCGCACTGACGAAGCTCGACGACGTGGTGCTCCTCGTCGCAACGGTCGACGAAGCGCTCACCATCTTGCAGACCGCCTGAGTCGAGCCGGTCGCACTTTCGCCGGCGCCGCGTCAGGACGCGATACGCGTCGGCGTGGGCCCCGGCAGGGGGCGCGTCGGAAGCGCCCGCACCTCGGTGGTCTCCGGCTCGTGTTCGGCCTCGAGCCATCCGCAGGCGGCGCAGACCGGCGAGCCGTCACCGGCATTGCCGAATGCTGCACACGCTTCGAACGCGGCGCTGACTAACCCGCTGACCAACCCGCTGACCAGCTGGTTCATCTCGATCGTCTCCATGCGGGAGAGCATGACAGAGGGGTGTGACAGCGACTGCGGGTCAGACCTGAACCGAGTGACCGTCTCGCCACGCGCGAAGGACCAGATAGTGACCCTTGAGCGCGGCGTGATCCCATACGCCGAACCCGATCAGCGTGCCCTCGTGACCGGAGCTCGCCGGGAGTTGCTTGACCCGCCGCAACCCGTCGGCGACGCCGGCGCGGGTCAGGTGCTCCGCGGCTGCGATTCCCTCGGCGAGCAGGCGGCCGATGTCGTACGCCGCGCAACCGATAGGACCGCCGGCCGCATGAGGGAACCGTTCTTGCAAGCGCGCCCGGCTGCGGTTGTCGTCGGCGATGGTGTCGATGTACTCCCAGCCCGCATACCCGTCGCGCCAGTCGGGCCGCGCGTAGCCGAACATGAGCGCGGAGTTCGCGAGCACGGGTACGTCCCATCCC
This sequence comes from Actinomycetota bacterium, assembly GCA_030839005.1. GTDB lineage: Bacteria > Actinomycetota > Acidimicrobiia > IMCC26256 > PALSA-610 > PALSA-610. Next base: position 4,873 of record JAUZEM010000602.1, read on the forward strand.
AGCGACGATCGCGCGAGCGCGACCGCGCGCGACGAAACCCCCAAGCCGAAATAGACGAGCGCGTCGGGCTCCGCTTCGCGCAACCGGCCGAGGAGCTCGGTGGCGTCGTCGGACAGCGCCTGAATGCTCGCGGTGCCGGTGACCTCGAGCCCGAGGCGAGCTCGCGCGGCTTCGAAGCATTCGGCGTAGCGGCGCCCGACCGGTGACTGGTCGAAGATCACCGCCGCGCGCCGGAGCCCGCGCTCCACCATGCGGGCGGCGAGGACCGGCGGCTCCTCCTCGAGCGAGCCCACCTGGTAATGGAACATCCACTGCGAGCGCGTGCGCTCGCCGCCGGAGTAGTTGATCGCGGGGATACGCGCCGCGTCGCAGAGCGGCGCGACGATGAGCGCGTTGTCGGAGATCGACGGTCCCACGATCGCGACGACATCGTCGTCGTCCAACTCCCGGAATGCCCGCGCCACCTCGGCTTCGCTCCCCGACGGCAATCCGCGCGACTGTCGTTCGATCAGCTCCACGTCGCGATCGAGCCGCCCGGTCGCTGCGACCTCGTCGATGCCGATCCGCAGCGCCTTCTCGAAGAGGTCGCCCATCTGGGGGAAGTCGTAGAGGAGCCCGATGCGTACGGGCAGCGCAGTCGTGTTGGCCATCGCCGTATCCTTCCACGATGCTGCGCGAGAACGTCGAGCGCATCGCGGGGGACGCGATCCACGCTGCTTCGCGCGGGATCACCCGGCTGGGAGCGATCGGACCCCGTCACCGGCGCGCCCGCGCGTTCCACGCCTTCGGCGACGGCAGCATGATCGCGTTCCCCCAGTCGGTGCTGTTCGGGGAGGGTCGCATCGCGATCGGTCGCGGAACCACGGTCGGGCCGTGGGCGAGCATCAGCGCAGGGATGCCATCGCAAGCCGGGACGCGCGGCGAACCGATCATCACGATCGGCGATCGCTGCACGCTCGGCAAGGGCATCGGCGTCGTTGCGCACGAGCGCGTCGCGATCGGCGACGACGTCTGGACCGGCCACTACGTCTACGTCACCGATCAGAATCACGGTTACGAGGACGTCGACCTACCGATCGGCGTGCAGATGTGGACGAACGAGCCGGTTTCGATCGGCGACGGGAGCTGGCTCGGACACGGCGCGATCGTCCTGCCGGGCTCGCGCCTCGGCCGGCACGTCGTGGTCGCGGCGGGGGCGGTGGTCGCCGGTCTGCACGCCGACGACAACACGGTTATCGCCGGCGTTCCCGCGCGCGTCGTGCGCCGGTACGTCGCGGGGGAGGGCTGGCAGCCCGTCCCCCGCGACGCGTGAGCGCCCCGGATCAGCCGCCCGCCGCCGGCGATCCCGGTGGCGTCGGATACTTCTTCGGTGTGAGATCGGGTGGCAGGTCGTTGTAGATCGTCACCGCGCCGTTCGTGTCGAACAGCTTCGCCGGCGTGCTCGGCCACCTGCCGGCGGGATACCGCTTGCCGCCGTCGACGAGCTCGTACATGCCGTTGCCCACGATGCCGGTCTCGTCCTCGCCGCGGGCGTTGGGGTTCCACCACAGGAGCCCGGCGTTGTCGAGACCGTTCGGATCGTTGCCGTTCCAGAACCCGTGATCGCCGAACGTCGTGAACGTCGCGACGCTTGCGTCCGCGTCGGGTGGCGGCGCGATGGCATACATGCCGGCCCGGTAGTTCTCGGGCGTGAGCTTCGGCCCCGCCGACTGGAGGCCGTCGAAGAGCAACTTCACGTCGCCGTAGCTGATTGCGTAGCTCTTGTCGCTCGGAGGCTTGGTGCCGAAGTACCACTGGTGCACCGTGTACGCCTGGTTCTTCGACTGCACCACCCGAGCGGGTGTGAGCTCGAGCCCGAAGGCGTGGGCCCATTGGCTCTGGTCGAAGGAGCGGCCGAAGACGCTCGTGTCCGCGAGAACCGTCCCCGCCATGATCCATTCGGGGTGGTAGTTCTGTGCGGTCGCCTCTTTCGTGAAGAAGCTCGGCATGAGTGGATCACCGGTGAAGATGACGCTGGTCGCGTTGGCCTGCTTCAACGCCACCGCGATGTCGTGCGCGTTCTGAGTCAGCGCGTTGAAGTCGAGGAAGTACGTCTTGTGCAACTTGAGGGAGACGCCCGCGTCCTTCAGCAGCTGCACCATGTTGTCCCACGACGCTTTGAACCGGCCGTCCTTGGTGTCGTAGCTGAGGAACGCGAACGTTCGGGTCTTGGTCCTGAACGACGGATCACCGGCGTATTGGGCGGGTTTCCCGACGAGCTGTGCCTTGATGAACGAGACCAACATCTGGCTCGTCTGCTCCGGCGAAGGGCCGACCGGCCAGATGTACGGTGAGTGTTCCTGGATGAACCGCTGCGGCGCGGCGATGGAGCAAGTACCGACGCAGAGCACCTTGTTCGCCGCGAGCTCGCCCGAGAAGCTCTGGGCCTGGATCGGGCCGCCGATGACGGCGAACACGTGCAGCTGTTTTGCCGCCTTGTCGGCGTCGGCCTTGGCCGCGACCTCGTCGTCGCCGGCGCCGGTGCCCTGGATCTTCACGAGCTCGATCTTGCGGCCCCAGAGCTGATATTGGCTCTGGAAGAGTTGGACGTAGTCCTTGATCGTCGCCGCCACCTTGGCGGGCGTGTCGTAGGTGCCGGTTGCCTTCAGCAACCCGTCCGTCACCGGATCCGGCTTCGACAGGTAGAAGCCGATCCGGATCGTGTCGGCCGTGACTTGGGGCGCGGCGATCGCGCCGCTGTTGTTGCCGTCGTACTTGGGTACGCAGGGCGCCGGGGAGAGTAGCGGCATCGCGACGCGGCCCGTTGCCGGGTCGCAGTTGTCTTGCCATGTGTACTTCGCGAGCGTGCCGGCTTTCTGTGCAGCCTGGTACTGGATCGGAACGTCGCTCGCGGGAGCTGCATTGCCGCCGGGTGTGATCGCCGTCTTCTTGTCGTCCTTGTTGCTCACCGCCAGTGCGATGGCGACGATCGCGATCACTACGACGATCACGATGAATGGTGCGTAGCGCACGAGCGGCGATCGCCTCTTGCGCGGTGTGGTCGGTTGCATTGCGTTTCCCCCCTGTATCCGTCGAGCGATTCGTTCAGATCTCCGCGGTTGTCCCACTGCGCGCGATCGCGGTACCCGCGGTGCCGAGATACGAGTTGACGACCCGGTCGTCGCGCACGACCACGTCCGGTGGTCCGACGGCGACGACCTCGCCGAGGTCGAGCGCGACGAGCCGGTCGGCGACGCCGAGCAGGAGCGGAACATCGTGCTCGATCACGAGCAGCGTCGCGCCGGTGCGCTCGCGTATGCGCAGCAGCAACGGTCCGAGCGCCTCGGCCTCGCGTTGGGCTATGCCCGACGACGGCTCGTCGAGCAACAGCACCGACGGACCGTGTGCGAGCGAGCACGCGATGTCGACGATCCTGCGGCTGCCGGTCGAGAGCTCCCGCACGAGCTTGTCGCGGAAGTCGGTGATGCCCAGCATCTCGAGCAGGTCCTCGACGCGTGCGTCGACTTCGTCCTCCGCGTCGATCACCCACGGCAGATGCAACGCGGCCGCAACAGGATCGCGCACGTCCAGATGACGTTCGAACGACAGCGCAATCGTCTCCCGAACGCTGAGCGAGCCGAACAGTCGGCCGTCCTGGAACGAGCGGCCCAGGCCGAGGCGAGCGCGCGCGGAGGCCGCCAGCCTCGTGATGTCGCGCCGGTCGTCACCCTCGCCCAACGCGATGGCGCCTTCGTCGGCGGGAAGGAAGCCGGATATGACATCGAACAAGGTGGTCTTTCCCGCGCCGTTCGGACCGATGAATCCGACGATCTCGCCCGCGCGGGCCGACAACGAGACGTCGCTCAGCGCCGCGAGACCCCCGAATCGCTTCGACACGCCGTCGAGCACGAGTCGCCCCGGCGCCGGCACGGTCTGAGCCATCGCCGCGCGTTCCGCCCGGGCGCCGTTGCCGTTCGGGCCGTTGCTGCTCGGGCGGGCGATCGATTCGGGCGACGCGGGCACGGTCGCCGCGGCCGCCGCCGGCACTCCGTCGTGCATCATCGTCGCCGCGCCCTCGAGGAATACGGAGCGCAACACGTCGGGTCGCTCGAGCAGCTCCGCGGTCGGGCCGTGGAACCGGATCTCGCCCTTCTCCATGAAGAACGCCGTCTCCGCGATCGTGAGCGCGAGGTTGACGGACTGCTCGACGAGCACGATCGTCGTTCCTTGTGCGGCCATGTCGCGCACCAGCGGAAGGAGCTGCTCGACGATCGCGGGCGCGAGACCGAGCGACAGCTCGTCGATCAGCAACAAGCGCGGTAGCTCGATGAAGGCCATGCCCAAGGCGAGCATCTGTTGCTGGCCGCCCGAGAGGTTGCCGGCCGGTTCGGGGAGCCGGTCGCGCAGGATCGGGAACAGCTCGAGCACGCGTTGCGTCGCGACGTCGACGCGCTCGGGCTCCTTGCGGTGGACCCATCCCGCGAGGCGGAGATGCTCGGCGACGGTCAGCGTCGGGAAGACACCTTGGCCGCCGGGGACGACGATCACACCGCGTTCTGCGACCTCGTTGGGCGGGGCGTAGGTCATGTCGCGGCCGTCGAACACGACGGCGCCGTTCGTCGCCTCGACCAGACCCGAGATCGCCTTTATGAGTGTCGACTTGCCCGCGCCGTTGGTGCCGAGCAGCGCGACGATCTCACCCTCGTCGACCTCGAAGTCGACCCCGAACAGCACCTGCACGTTGTCGTAGTGCACGTCGAGGTTGCGCACCACGAGGAGCTTGACGAGTCCCTGGCTGCGCTTGAGCCTGACCTCGGCCTGCGCCGCGGTCGACGTCCAGACCCGGCTGATGTCCGACTTCACGAAGAGTGACGCCGACGAGAGGATCCACGCGCCGACGAGGAAGATCGGCACCATGATCAACAGGCCGGCGCGGATCCCGTAGGTGTCGGCGATGGCGCCGACGATGTAGAGCACGATCAGCCCGGGCAGGATGAACAGCGACGCCATCGAGTAGCCGAGCGCGCGGACCTTCGGTGGGATCGTGAGCGACAGCGTGGCGAAGATGCCCGGCACCAGTAGCGCGGACACGCCGGTGATCACGACGTGCATCGCGACCGCGAACCAGAGCGTCGGCGCGAGCGCGAACCCGACCCACGCGCCGGCGATCACGATGCCGAGCAACGAGAGCATGCGCAGGCCGATTCCCGGATCGCGCGTCATCAACCGCGACGCGAGGGGGATGCCCAGGGTGATGCCGACGAACTGCGCGGGCTCCGCCAACGCCGACGCGAGGCCGCGCTGGGCCTCGCCGAGGTGGAACACGTGCTCGTAGTACAGCGACGTGAGGGTCAGCAGGCCGATGATCGACGCCGCGAGGAACGGGAGCGAGTACCAGATTCGCCGCAGGGTCTGGACCTGCCACAGGATGCGTACCGACTCCGCGAATGACGGAGGGATCTCGTCGGTGCCGACGACATCGGACGCCGCGCCGGCGGCCGCGCGCTCGAAGTGGCCGCGCCCGGGCTCGATGACGCGCAGGCCGAGATACGCGAACACCAGGGTTATCGGTACGAAGAAGAAGAAGGGTGCGCGCCAGCCGAAGAACTGCGCGATCAGGCCGCCGAGGAGCGGCCCGACGAACGCGCCCAGCGCGAGGCCCATCCGGTGGAAGCCGAACACCTCGGCGCGCACCTCGGGCGGGTACATGTCGGGGATGAGCGAGTTGTGCGTGGGTGTGACGACCGCGCGGCCGAGGTTCGCGCCGCTGCGCGCGACGACGAGGAACCACAGCACCGATGCCAGCCCGGTGACGAAGCCGAAGACCGCCCAGACCGCCGCGCCGACCACCGCGAGGCTGACGCGCCGCAGGCGGTCGG
>JAUZEM010000576.1 GCA_030839005.1 Actinomycetota bacterium
ACTATGTGTCGAGCGGATGGAGCCTCGCCTCGGCTCCGGACGGCGGACGCGAGAGCGTGCTACGCGAGGTCGAGCGTCGGGCGCGCGCGGTCATCGACGCCGACGGCGCGTTCCGGATCCGAACCGACGTCGGCTGCTTCGTCTGTCGCTGACGATCCTTGGCTCAGCCGGCGAGGCGTTCCTTGAAGAACGCGAGGACCCGATCGAGGGCATCCTTCGTGGGGTGTCCGGGCTCGTCGACGAGATGCTCGGTCACGACGGAGTGCGCGGTCTTCGGGATGTTGTGGGGGTTCTTGCCCTTGCGGTTCTCGATCTCGATCGCGATGAGGCGGTCGCCGAACACCTCGCGCAGGTGTTCGAAGCGCTCCGCCGGAACTCTCGGGTCACCCATGAAGCGCAGCGCCAGCACACAAAGTTCCTCACGCGCGGCGACAGTGGCCAGGTCGGCATCGGACAGGCCGAGCGCGCGCTTGCGCGCCTTGCCCACGGCGAACGGCAGCGAAGGTTGGCTGAGCACCGGCGCGAGCATCGTGTCGTCGACCGACATCGCGAGCGCGAAACCTCCGGTGAAGCACATGCCGAGGGCGCCCACTCCCGGTCCGCCGCACTGCTCGTGCAGATCGCGCCCGAGCGCCCGCAACCAGTCGATGATCGGCGAGGTGCGATTGAGCGCCCAGTTCGAGAACTCACGCGAGACGCAACCTTGGGTCATCGACTTCAACACGTACGGGACGGACGGAGTGCGACCGGTCTCGCCGAACAGGTGCGGCATCGCAACCGTGAATCCGGCGTCGACGACCCGCTGCGCGAATGCGGCGACGTTGGGCGTGATGCCGGGCATCTCGCTCATCACCACGACACCCGGCCCTGACCCGGCGCGGTACACCGTTCGCGTCTCGCTTTTGTCGGTGAACTGCGTCTCGGTGAAGGCGTCGAGCACGTCGGGCATGGCGGGAGACTAGAACCGCGCGAGCTCGTCGCGAAGCTGACCGAGGCCCATGCTGCCGAGATCGAGCGCGAAGGTGTGGAACGCCTTCAGGTCGAACCCCGCGCCTTTGCGACGCTTCGCGTCGGCGCGGGACTCGAGCCACACCCGCTCGCCGACCTTGTAGCTGATCGCCTGGCCCGGCCAACCGAGGTAGCGGTCGACCTCGCTCCTCATGAACACCTCGGGAAAGCGGCTGCGGCCGATCACGAAGGGCAACGCGAGCTCGGGCGTCCACGTCTCGCCCGCGTGTGGCTCTCCTTCGATGATCGCGAGCTCGAGATGCATCCCGATGTCGACCACGACCCGGACCGCGCGCATGGCCTGCGCGGCAAGCATGCCCATCTCGAACGCGGGGTCTTCGAGGTAGCCGAGCTCGCCCATCAATCGCTCCGCGTACAGCGCCCATCCTTCGCCGTGTCCGGAGACGAAGCCGAACAGCCGTTGAAAGCGGGAGAGCTTGTCGGCGAGATACACCACCTGCGCCACCTGCAGGTGATGTCCCGGAACCGCCTCGTGGTAGCAGGTGCTGACTTCCTTCCACAGCGGGAAGCGCGTCTGGCCCATGGTGGGGTACCACGTACGACCGGGCCGGGAGAAGTCCTCGGTCGGTCCTGTGTAATACATCGCCGCCGCGCCGCCGGGCGGCGCGATCATCGCCTCGCAACGCTGCAACGGCTCCGCGATCTCGAAGTGGGTGTCGGTGAGATCCGAGATCGTCTGGTCGATGAGGTCCTGGTTCCAGCGACGGAACTCCTCGACGCCCTCGATCGCGCGGTTGTTGTCCTGGTCGAGGTGCCGGATCACCTCGTCGATCGCCGCGCCCGGGAGGATGCGCTCTCCGACGTTGCGCATCGCGTCCTCGATTCGGTGTAGCTCCTCCCATCCCCAGGCGTAGGTCTCTTCGAGGTCGATGTCGATGCCGTTGAAGTCGCGCGCAAACAACGTGTAGCGGTCGCGGCCGACCGGATCGCGCGATTCGGCCACAGGCGCGTATTCGTCGCGCAAATACGCGGCGAGGCGCGCGTATCCCGAGGTCGCCAGCTCGGCCGCGGCCGCGAGCTCCGTGTCGTCCGGACGGCGCGCGGCGAGCGCGCGGAAGAACGGTTCGGCTTCACGCCGGCCACCCCACGTCGCGGCCTGTTCCGCGCACGCGAGGGCTTGGCGCCGAGCCGCGACGACACCCTGCTCGACGCCGGCCCGCAGAGATTCCTCGATGCTCGCCAGCGAATCGGGAACCCGGGTCATGCGCTCGGTGGCCACGGCCCAATCCTCGTCCGTATCGAGGCGCATGAGGTCGAAGCATTGCCGGGCCGACTGGATGGGACTGCCGATGATCCGAACGTCGCGCAACCGCTCGCGGGCTTCGTACTGTTCGAGGTCGAGCGAGCATCGTTCGGTCATCACGCTCGCGGCGAGCCGGTCGTCGTCGCTTTCCTGCGTCGCCGCAGCCAGTGCCACGAGCGTGGCGCGCACGAGGTCGACCCGCCCGGCGACGCCCGCGGGCGAGTAGTCGGTCATCTCGTGGTCGTGGCCGGGTATGCCGGCGTACGTCGCGCTGCACGGGTCGAGCGCGCCGAGCTGATCGCAGTACTGATCGGCGATGTCGAAGACTTCCGACACTTGTCCTCCTCCGAGTGGCCGGTACGGTGGAGGAGTATGGCTCACCAATTCATCCTGACGATGCGCGATCTGCGCCGGGTGCACCCGCCCGACAAGGAAGTGCTGCGCGGCGTCAACATCTCGATGTTCCCCGGGGCGAAGATCGGAGTGCTCGGGTTGAACGGCGCGGGCAAGTCCACACTGCTGCGCATCATCGCGGGTGAAGACGACGGCTACCAGGGAGAATGCCGGGTGACGCCGGGGTTCTCGGTCGGGTTCCTGCCCCAAGAGCCACGGCTCGACGCCGAAAAGGACGTTCTCGGCAACGTCGTCGAGGGCGTTGCGAGCACGAAATCACTCCTCGACCGGTTCGAGGAGGTGTGCAACGCGATGGGCGAGCCCGACGCCGACTTCGACAAGCTTCTCGCCGAGCAGTCCGACCTCCAGGACAAGATCGATCACGTCAGCGGCTGGGATCTCGACCGTCAGCTCGAGATCGCGATGGACGCGCTCCGACTGCCGGCGGCCGACGCCGACGTCGCCACGCTGAGCGGCGGCGAGCGACGCCGCGTCGCGCTGTGCCGCCTGCTGCTCGGCAAGCCCGACCTCTTGCTGCTCGACGAGCCGACGAACCATCTCGACGCGGAGTCGGTCGCGTGGCTCGAGCG
>JAUZEM010000024.1 GCA_030839005.1 Actinomycetota bacterium
ACGTCATGAGCGTCACCGAGCTCGCCTCAGGATCGTTCTCGTCGAGGTCGGTGACCAAGGAGATCGCCTCGAGGAACGCCTGCACCCGGTCGAGTCCGACCGGTCCGTCGGTGACGGCTCCGCTCTCGCCGACTCCCACACCGCCGATCGCCGCCAGCCCGCCGACCTCGCCCCGCTCGACCTGCTCGTCGAACAGGCGCGCCGATCCGACGAGCTCTTGCAGGTTCTCGATGCGACCGTGCGACTCCACCGACCGCTCCGCCTCGAGCTCGGCGAGATAGCCGCTGCGCGTCAGCACCGCCTCGAGCGTCGACCCGACGCCGCCGTCCGCCGCCAACTCGACCTCGTGCATCAGGTCGAGGAGGTCGCGCAGCCCGCCGAGCGCCTTTCCGGTGACGCCGGCGGCGATCGCCTCGCCCGCCGCTGCTCGGAACGTGAGCCCCGCGCCGTGCGCGAACGCATCGATCTTGGCGATCGACGTATCGCCCACCCCGCGCCGAGGCGTGTTGACGATCCGCTTCCACGACACCTCATCGTCGGGGTTCACCAGCGCCCGCAGATACGCCAACGCATCCTTGACCTCGCGCCGGTCGTAGAACTTGACCCCCCCGAACACCCGATAGGGCACCCCCGACCGGACCAGCGACTCCTCGAGCACGCGACTCTGCGCGTTCGTGCGGTAGAAGACCGCGATGTCGCCGTAGCGGTACTCGGCGGCGTCGACGATCCGGTGAACCTCTCGCACGACGAACTGCGCTTCGTCGCGCTCGTCGTCGCCTTGGTAGCGCACGATCTGCTCGCCCACCCCCCGGTCGGTCCACAAATGCTTCTTGCGCGTGGACGCGTTGTTCGCGATCACGGCGTTGGCCGCTTCGAGGATGCGCTGGGTCGATCGGTAGTTCTGGTCGAGCACGACGATCGTCGCGTCGGGGAACGCGTCCTCGAACTTCAGCAGGTTCCGGAAGTCGGCTCCGCGGAACCGGTACACGCTCTGTGCGTCGTCGCCAACGACCATGATGCTGCGATGCTCCAAGGCGAGCAGGCGCACGATCTCCCACTGCGCGGCGTTGGTGTCCTGGAACTCGTCGACGAGGACGTGCCGGAATCGCTGCTGGTAGCGATACAGCGCCTCGGGGTGCTCGCGGAACAGACGAACGGTGAGCACGAGCAGGTCGTCGAAGTCGACGGCCGACGCCTCGGCGAGCCGGCGCTGGTACTCGGTGTACACCTCGGCGATCCGGCGCTCGGCCGGACCGACCGCCTGCGCGGCGTAGTCCGCAGGCAGGACCAGCTCGTTCTTCAACGAGCTGATCTGCGCGTGGAGCTGGCGCGCGGGGAACCGCTTGGGATCGAGGTTGAGGTCGCGCCGGACCCAATCGGTGAGTCGGGTGGCATCGGCCTGGTCGTAGATGCTGAAGCTCGACCGGTAACCGAGCAACGACGCTTCCCGTCGCAAGATGCGCGAGCACGCGGCGTGGAATGTCGACACCCACATCCGGTGCCCGACCGGGCCGAGGAGCTGGGCGACCCGTTCTCGCATCTCGCCCGCGGCCTTGTTCGTGAAGGTGATCGCCAGGATCTCGAACGGCGACGCACCGAGCTCGGCCACCAGGTACGCGAGGCGGTGCGTGAGCACCCGGGTCTTCCCGGAGCCCGCGCCGGCGATCACGAGGACCGGGCCGGCCGGGAGCGTCACGGCCTCGTGCTGGGCCGGATTCAGCCCCGAGAGATCCAGGCTCCGCCCCCGAGCCGGGACGGCGGGTTCCGTGTCGACCATGACCCATGCATGGTACCGGGGACGAATTACACGCGTGTCGTGGAGCGCGCCTACGAAGCGGCCTTCTCGGCGTCGGGTGCGTAGGCGCCCGCGCGAGCGAGGCTGTTCATGTGGGCGCGGTGCCCGTAGGCGGCCTGGCCGGCGCTTACGTTGGCGTCGTCGCCTTTCCACGCCTTCAGCGCCGCCGACTGCAGCGCGCGTCCGTACGAGAACGACAGCGGCCAGGGGTGCTCGCCTTTGGCGTTTATCGCGTTCAGGTTCGCGGTGGCTTCCTCGTCGCCTTGACCTCCGGAGAGGAACACAATGCCCGGCACCGCGGCGGGAACGACCATGCGGAAACACGAGATCGTCGCATCGGCGACGGTCTCCGGCGACACGGGATAGCTCGCGTGTCCCTTGCCCGGCAGGACCATGTTCGGCTTCAAGAGCATGCCCTCGAGCTCGACGCGCTGGTCGTAGAGCTCCGCGAAGACGCGGTGCAATGTGTCGCACGTCACCTGGTAGCAACGGTCGAGGGAGTGGTCGCCGTCCATCAGCACCTCGGGCTCGACGATCGGCACGATGCCTTCGTCCTGGCACAGCGCCGCGTAACGGGCGAGCGCGTGCGCGTTCACGTCGAGGCAAAGTCGCGACGGGATGTGCGCACCGATCGTGATGACCGCGCGCCACTTCGCAAAACGCGCACCGAGGTCGCGGTACTCGACCAGGCGCGCGCGCAACCCGTCGAGTCCGTCGGTCACGAGCTCGTCGGGTGACTTCGCCAGCGGCACCGCGCCCTTGTCGACCTTGATGCCGGGGATGATCCCCTGCGACTCGAGGATCTTCGCGAGCGGGCGACCGTCGGATGCGTTCTGGCGGATGGTCTCGTCGAACAGGATCACACCGCTCACGGCGTCGGCTGCGCCGGGCGACGTGAACAGCATCTCGCGGTAGGCGCGCCGGCGATCCTCGGTCGACTCGCACCCGATCGAATCGAAGCGCTTCTTGATCGTGCCGCTGCTCTCGTCCGCGGCCAGGATGCCTTTGCCGGGTGCAACCAATGCCCGTGCCGTCTGGTTCAGTGCCGCGTCCATCGCGATTCCCCTCGTGTCATGCCTTCGTTCTGCCCATTTCTACCCGGCGACGGCGGAAAAGCGGAACCCGGACCGGGGTTTTTCACCCGCCTCCCAACGCTCGCTTCACTCCCATTCGATGGTCCCGGGCGGCTTCGACGTGATGTCGTACGCCACACGGTTCACACCGGGAACTTCGTTGATGATCCGCGAGGAGATGCGCTCGAGCACCTCGTACGGCAGGCGGGCCCAGTCGGCGGTCATCGCGTCTTCGGAGGTCACCGCGCGCAGCACGATCGGGTAGGCGTACGTGCGGTCGTCGCCCATCACGCCGACGGTCTTGACGGTGGGCAGCACCGCGAAGCTCTGCCAGATCTCTCGGTAGAGACCGGCCCGCCGGATCTCCTCGACGACGACGGCGTCGGCCTGTTGCAGGATCTCGACCCGTTCGCGCGTGATCGTGCCGATGATGCGCACCGCGAGACCCGGACCCGGGAACGGCTGGCGCCAGACGATCTCCTCGGGGAGACCGAGCTCCTCGCCGATCGCGCGCACCTCGTCCTTGAACAGCGCGCGCAACGGCTCGACGAGCTCGAAGTCCATGTCGTCGGGGAGACCGCCGACGTTGTGATGGCTCTTGATGTTCGCGTTGTCACCACCACCGGACTCGACGATGTCGGGGTACAAGGTCCCCTGCACCAGGTAGCGCGCGTCGCCGAGATCCTGAGCGGCTTCTTCGAACACGCGTATGAAGAGCTCACCGATCGCCTTGCGCTTGCGTTCGGGATCGATGACGTCGTCGAGCGCGTCGAGGAAACGGTCCTGCGCTTTCACGTGCACGAGCTCGACCTCGAACTGGTCGCGGAACGTCTGTTCCACCTGTTCCGCCTCGCCGAGTCGGAGCAGGCCGGTATCGACGAAAACGCAGACGAGCTGGTCGCCGATCGCCTTGTGCACGAGCGCGGCCGCGACCGCCGAGTCGACACCACCGGACAACCCGCAGATCACGCGTTCGGTACCGACCTGGGCCCGGATCTCCGCGACGGCGTGCTCGATGATCGAGACATTGGTCCACGTGGGCCGACAACGCGCCGCATCGAACAGGAACGCCTTGAGGATCTGCATGCCGTGCTCCGTATGCACGACCTCGGGATGGAACTGCACGGCGAAGAGACCCCGATCGCGGTCTTCGAACCCGGCGACGGGGACCGTGTCGGTGCGCGCGGTGACCGCGAAGCCGGGCGGCGCCGCGGTGATCGAGTCGCCGTGGCTCATCCAGACGATCTCGTCGACGGGAAGGTCGGCGAACAACAGCGAAGAGCCCTCCACGTGCAGCTCGGTGCGCCCGTACTCACCCTTCCCGGTTTGCGCGACCTCCCCACCGAGATCGCGCGCGACGAGCTGGGCGCCGTAGCAGATGCCGAGGAGCGGAACCCCCGCGTCGTACACCGCGGGATCGATACCGGGCGCGCCCGGCACGTGGACCGACGCCGGGCCGCCCGAGAGGATGATCGCCTTCGGATTGCGGGCGAGCATCTCCGAGATCGGCATCGAACGCGGAACGATCTCGCTGTATACGTGGACCTCACGTACCCGCCGCGCGATGAGCTGCGCGTACTGCGCCCCGAAGTCGACGACGAGGACGAGGTCGGGGGAGTCGCTCACGCCTCGACGAACTCCATCAAGCCATCCCGATGCCCTGCGCTCGCTGCAACGCCTTACCCTCGGTCTTCAACGCGGGCGCGACCATCACCTCCGCCTTCTGGAATTCCTTGACGGTCTCGTAGCCGGTCGTGGCCATAGAGGTGCGCAGTCCACCGAACAGGTTCAGCGATCCGTCGTTCTCGTGCGCAGGTCCGGTGAGGATCTCGGCGAGCGTTGCCTTCTGGCCCGCGAAGACGCGCGCACCACGCGGCAGCGTGGGATGGAAGGTCGCCATGCCCCAGTGGTATCCCCGGCCGGGCGACTCGTATGCCGTCGCGAGCGGGGAGCCGATCATCACCGAGTCGGCGCCGCATGCGATCGCCTTGGCGATGTCGCCACCCGTCGACATACCGCCGTCGGCGATGACGTGCACGTATACGCCCGTCTCATCGAGGTGACGGATACGCGCACCCGCCGCATCGGCGATCGCAGTCGCCTGCGGTACGCCGATACCGAGCACGCCGCGGGTCGTGCACGCGTGACCGGGACCTACGCCGACGAGGACGCCGACCGCGCCCGTGCGCATGAGGTGCAGCGCAGTGGAATACGACGCGCAGCCGCCGACGATCACCGGAAGCTCGAACTCGCGAATGAACTTCTTCAAGTTGAGAGGTTGACGCGCGGGGTCGCGGGAGACGTGCTCGGCCGACACGACGGTGCCTTGCACGACGAGGACGTCGAGCTCGGCGTCGAGAACGTGCTTCGCGTATTGCTCGACCCGCTGCGGCGTGAGCGAGGCGGAGGCAGTGACGCCACCGGCCTTGATCTCGCGGATGCGCTGGGGGATGAGCTCTTCCTTGATCGGCTCGTCGTACAGCTCCTGCATGCGGCGGGTCGCCTTTTCGGGCGCGAGCGCGGCGATCTCCTCGAACACCGCGTCGGGATCCTCGTAACGAGTCCAGAGACCTTCGAGGTTCAAGCACGCAAGTCCGCCGAGTCGTCCGACCTCGATAGCCGTCGCCGGCGAGACGACTCCGTCCATCGCGGCCGCCATCATCGGCAGCTCGAACTTGTACGCGTCGACCTCCCACGTGATGTCGATGTCCTCGGGATCTCGCGTACGCCGGCTCGGCACGATCGCGATGTCGTCGAACCCGTACGCACGGCGCCCGGACTTTCCGATCCCGATCTCAACTTCCACGGTTCCTCCGGCCCTGTCGTCTCAACTGCGGGTGTCGTCTCAAGTGCGGATGTCGCGTCAACTGCGGACGTCGTCTGCGTGCGGATGTCGTCCTCGGAATTTTCCAGGATATCCGCCTCATGCGGAGAACTCGCGATGCCGAGTGGACGACGCCGCCGGGGCCGATGCCCATTTGGACTGTGGACAGGTAATGAATTGTGGAGTCGACTGCGACCGCGAGGTGATCTCGATGTGGCCATTGGCCGTGATTGCAGGGGTGATCTCCGCCGGGGCGCTCGCCGGCGTCTTCCTCGGGCGCGACCGGGTGCCGCCGATGGAACGACGCCTCCGCGCCCTCGCCCTGCTGCGCGATCTCGCGGAGCAACCTCGTGCCGCGATTCCCGACCTCGCCCCGCCGCCCGAAACGCCGACCGATCACGTCCGGATCCTCGAGGACGGCCCCCAGGACGATCGCCCCCCGGCCCCGCGGCCCGCGACCCGCCGAACGCGGGCGCAACGAGCCGGAGAGCCCCACTCGAGCGCCTCGTCACCCGAGATCGAACGCCCCACGATCGAGATCCGCACATCGGCCGCCCGCGACCCTGCTGCGCTCATCGCCGAGGCGGCGGCCGACAACGGGGAGCCAGTGGTGAACGCCCCCTCGTTCCGCCACTCGTCTCGCTTCTCCGCCGTGACGATCGCGGGGGCGTTCGTCGTTGCGGTGACCGGCGTCGTCGCCGCGGTCGCGCTCAACGGTCACGCTCCGGCGCGTGCCACAGCATCGAACGCGGTCCAGGGCCTGGCCGAGAAGCCACGATCCCTCGTGTCGACGACCACCACCGCGGGGCCGTCGACGACGACCTCGACCGCTCCGGTCGCGCCCGTCGTCGCGCGCACGACGGCCGGCGCGACCGTCTCGGTCCGAAGCCCGTTCCGGCTCACGCTGCACGCAGTCGGGACGTGTTGGGTCGAGATCACCGACGCGGCCGGCCATACGCTGTTCACGGCCACGCTGCACTCCGGACAGCAACAGCAGATCCCCGGCGGGGGCCCCATCGTCGTGCGCCTCGGTTACACGCCGGCGATGACCATCTCGGTCGACGGCACCGATCTCGACCTCCGCGGCCTCGGACAGACGACGAATCTCACCTTCCAGAGCGCGTGAGTCCAGAACGCCTGAGCCCGGACCGCCTGAGTCTCGCCCGCGCGCGGGCTCAGGCGCTCGCGCCGGTGCAGAAACCGACCTTGTCGGTGCGATCGGTCCCGTCCGCGCAATGCAGGTCGACGTTCGCGTGCGAGAAGACGCCCTGCGGACTCTCCCAACCCGGCACGACCCACGCGTGCACCATCCACAGCGTCTCGCGCATGAACTGCCCGTGGAGGGCGTCGCACGCCGATTTCTTCACGTCCGAGTCCGGCGGGAAGGGAACGCCGATCTTGCCTTTGTCGAACGTGATGCAGAGGTTCGTGTGGCGGTGCCAGCGATCGTTCGGTCCGGCGAAGCCCTCGGGCGCGGTCGTGGTGAACGACCCGTACATGAGCCCGGTGACGCGCGAGGTGGGCGCCGTTCCCTGGTAGATGAGGGCAAGCGGATTCGCCGGATCCACGGCACTCGAGTGACTCGTGTACGACCCGGCACTCCGGCTGATCGAGACGTAGTGCGCGCCCGCGCCCGGCGTGAATTGCCCGGCGAGGATGTAGCCCGCCTTCGTCGCATCAGCGACCGTCGGGTATTGCATGGCCGTCGAGCGCGCCACGACGAGCTGGAGCGCGACCTGCTGTCGTTGAGCCGGCGTCAGCGGCTTGTCGGGACCGAGCTCGGCCTGTTCGTCGGCATTCGTGCGAAGGCCGATCGCGGTCGGCTGCGTCGTGGTCGTGGTCGCCGGTTTCGCGGGTGGTGCGGGCGGCGTCACCACCTTCCCGGTCGCCGAGTGGCCGGCAGACGAGGAACAGGCGGCGCCGAGGACGACGGCAGCGATGGTTGCGACGAAAATTTCCGCGAACGCGACCTTCCCCCGATTTCGCATCGGCCCCGAGCCTACTGCCGTTTCCGAGGCGCGCAACGGGCCACTACCCAACGGGCCGTCCGGCGTCAACGTCCCGCGACCAGATGGGCGAGGAAGCTGGTGAGGATACGCGCGGTCGCGCCCCAGACCGTCTCGTCCTCGAGCTCGTAGAAATGCACGCCGAAGTCGGCCGTTTGCGTGTCCCAGCGCTCCTCGCGGTACGCATCGGGATCGAGCAGCTCGGAGAGGCGGACCTCGAGAATCCGCACCACCTCGCGCGGGTTGGGCGTGAGCACCGGGAGCCCCGCAAGAAACCCGACGAACGGCGTGATCGTGAACCGCGACGCAACGGTACCGATGCCGTCGAGGCGCGCCACGACCTCCACGTCGTCGGGCGCGAGACCCACCTCCTCGTGCGCCTCGCGGAGCGCGGCCGCGCGGAGATCGGTGTCGATGCCCGCCTCGAACTTCCCGCCCGGGAACGCGATCTCGCCGCGGTGCGACGTCATCGTCTCCGGTCGCTTGATGAGCACGACGCCGGTTTCGCCGTCCGCTTCGTACAACGGTACGAGCACCGCCGCGGCCTGACTGCCCGCGACGTGCGGACCCTTCTCGACCGCCGGCGGCATATCGGCGAGCCGTTCCCGAACCTCGGCGAGCGTGAACCGGCGTTGCTCGGGGGCGAGGGCTGCCCAGGGGGGCTGACGGCCGGGACGGTACGACTGCGGACGCGGAATGTGCTGTTGACCCCCGCGTCGCGTCGCCACGGTGACGATCGTAGTGATGCCGCGCGAAACTCCTTCCTTCATGGACTGGAACCTCGCAACGGCGTTCGAGTCGGTCTGCGACGCGCTCCCCGATCGCATCGCGCTGATCCAAGGCGAACGCCGCGTGTCGTGGCGGTCGTTCGACGAGCGCGCCGCCCGCGTCGCCGCCGCGTTCTCGGCGGCGGGCTTGGGGCCCGACGCGAAGGTCGCGTCGTACCTCTACAACTGCAATGAATACACCGAAGCGTTGTACGGCACGTTCAAGATGCGCGGCGTACCGGTCAACGTCAACTACCGCTATCTCGAGGACGAGCTCGTCTACCTTCTCGACAACTCCGACGCCGAAGCGCTGTTGTTCCACGGATCGCTCGGCGATCAGGTCGCCAAGATCCGCGACCGCGCCCGACGTGTGAAGCTCTGGGTCCAGGTCGACGACGGGTCACCGCGCCAGGAGTTCGCGGTGGAGTACGAAGACCTGCTCGCACGCCACGAACCCATGGATCGCATCGAGCGCAGCGGCGACGACCTCTATTTCCTCTACACCGGCGGCACCACGGGGATGCCCAAGGGCGTCATGTGGCGCAGCGAGGACCTGTTCGGCGTGCTCGGCGACGGCGTCTACCCGCTGGTCGGAATGACCCGCCCCGACACCATGGCCGAGGTCGGAACCGTGGCGAAGGCGCTCGTCGACGCGGGCCCGCATCGCGTACACCTCCCCGCGTCGCCGCTCATGCACGGGACCGGTGCGTTCACCTCCTTTCAGGCGCTCTTCATCGGCGCCGCGCTCGTCACCCTCGTCGGCCGGCATTTCGACGCGCACGAGCTCTGGGAAACGGTCCAGCGCGAGCGCGTGACGCAGATGGCGATCGTCGGCGACGCGTTCGCCAAGCCGATGCTGCGAGCGCTCGAAGAAGCCGAGGCGAAAGGCACTCCCTACGACGTGTCCTCGTTGCAGCTGATCATCAGTTCGGGCGTGATGTGGTCGGCCGAGGTCAAGCACGGGCTGATGGAGCGCGGTGCGTTCATCTGTTTCGACTCGCTCGGTTCGAGCGAGGGCGTGGGCTTCGCGGGCTCGATCAGCGTGCCCGGTTCCGAGCAGAAAACCGCGAAATTCTCGATCGGCACCCACACCAAGGTCTTCGACGAGACCGGCGTCGAGGTTGTCCCGGGATCCGGAAAGGTCGGCCGGCTCGCCGTCGGCGGCCACATCCCGGTCGGGTACTACAAGGACCGGGAAAAGTCGGACGCGACCTTCCTCGTCATCGGCGGGAGCCGATGGTCGGTACCCGGCGACTTCGCGACCGTCGAGGCCGACGGCACCATCACGCTGTTGGGTCGCGGCTCGGTGGTCATCAATTCCGGCGGCGAGAAGATCTACCCCGAAGAGGTCGAAGAGGCCGTGAAGGTGCATCCCTCGGTCGCCGACTGCCTGGTGGTCGGCGTGCCCGACGAGCGCTTCGGCGAGGCGGTCACGGCGGTCGTGTCATTGCGTCCGGGCGAGCAGGCCACGCCCGAAGAGCTCGGCGCGGCGATGGAGTCGATCGCGCGCTTCAAGCGCCCGCGCCGATTCGTGATCGTCGACGAGGTCGTGCGGGGCCCGAACGGCAAAGCCGACTACACCTGGGCCAAGGCGATCGCCGCGCGAGAACCGAAAGAGCGCGAACGCGGATCTGCGTGAGCACCGGCTGACCCGACGCTCACGCAGAAGCGAACAACCAGAACGACGACTACTTCTTCTTGGCGCTCTTCTGCTTCGCGAGCACGTCGCGCGAGCTGAGGATGAGAAGGTCCTCCCCGTCGACCGTGATCTCGGTGCCGCCGTACTTCGAGTACACGACGGTGTCTCCGACGGTGAGGTCGATCGGGATGAGCTCGCCACTGTTCTCGGCGCGGCGGCCGGGACCGATCGCGAGGACTTCGCCCTGCTGGGGCTTCTCCTTCGCGGTGTCGGGAATGACGAGGCCGCTGTGGGTCGTCTCCTCGGCCTCGGCCGGACGGACGACGATTCGGTCCTCCAACGGCTGCAGGTTCATCGGTGCGCCTCCATTTGAGCTGGCATCTGGACGCCCTTTTCAAGCGTCGCTTACACGGGATCCGGGCGGGCACAACGATTAGCACTCGCCGGCTTCGAGTGCTAATCGTACCAAGCCGCGCTCCGGACCGGCAAGCTCGGGACCCAACCGACCCCCACTACCCGACCCCACGCCTACGGCGACGCCCGGATCAGACCAGGCGAAGGTTCGGTACGACCGGGGCCTCCAGCGGGGTGGGGCCGTCGGCCGCGAGGCGATATGCCCCCACCGCCGCGACCATCGCCGCGTTGTCGGTGCACAGCGCGACGCTCGGCAGCACGACCCGCAGCTCCCCGGCCACGGCGACGTCGAGCAGCCGCTCTCGGAGCGCCGAGTTCGCGGCGACCCCGCCGCCCGCGACCACGGTGTTGATACCCGTCTCGCGCGCCGCCGCGAGGAGCTTGTCGACGAGCACGTCGACGATCGCGGCCTGAAACGACGCCGCGATGTCGGCGACGTCGGTATCGGGGTGCTTCCGCACGTACTGCACGACGGCGGTCTTCAGCCCCGAGAACGAGAAATCGAGCCCGTCGGCGTGCATGGGGCGCGGAAACCGGACCGCCTCGGGGTCGCCCTCGCGCGCGAGCCGGTCGATCGCGGGACCGCCGGGATATTCGAGCCCGAGGAACCGAGCGACCTTGTCGAACGCTTCTCCCGCCGCGTCGTCGACGGTCTCACCGAGCACACGGTAACGCCCGTGGTCCTCCATCGCGATCAGGAGCGTGTGGCCACCGGAGACGACGAGGGTGACGAGCGGCGGCTCGAGCTGCGGATCCTCGATCATCGCTGCATAGAGGTGGGCCTCGTGATGGTGCACCGCGACGTACGGCAGCCGGCGCACCAGACTGATCGCCTTCGCCGCGCTGACCCCGACCAGCAGCGCGCCCGCGAGGCCCGGACCCCGCACCGCCGCCACCGCGTCGAGCTCGTCCAGGGACGAGCCCGCCTCCACCAACGCCTGTTCGATGACGTCGCAGATGAGCTCGACGTGCGCGCGGCTCGCGACCTCGGGAACGACGCCGCCGTAGCGCGCGTGCAGATCGGACTGGCTCGCGACGACCGAAGAACGAACCAGGCGACCGTCGTCGACGACCGCGGCCGCGGTCTCGTCACACGAAGTTTCGATACCGAGCACGCGCATGGGACTCACGACCAGCCTCGGAGACGCTCGATCACCGTCGTGCCGCTGATGCCGCGTTCGATGCCCTCGAGCAACCGCCGGTAGGGCGCTTCGCTCACCTCGTACGACCACATGACGAGCGCGTCCTCGCCCGTGTCGCCGTAGTACCCCTTGCGCACGCCGACGGCGTTGAAGCCGAACCGCTTGTACATCTCCTGCGCACCCCGGTTCGACAGGCGGACCTCCAGCGTCATCGCGAGCGCGCCACGATCGATCGCCTCGTGCGCGAGCGTGAGCAGGAGACGCGTGCCGATCTCGTGACGATGCCAGGCCGGATCGACGGCGATCGTGGTGACGTGCCCGTCGGTGAGCGACATCATCAATCCGGCGTAGCCGACGACCTCCCGCCCGACCTTGGCGACGACGTACGACCGCGACGAGCGCAACGCCAGCTCGCTCACGAACAGCGAGTGCGACCAGGGCCGCGGGTACACCTGCGACTCGATCCGCACCACGCCGCGCAAGTGCCGGCGGCGCATCTGCGTGATGTGCACCTCGAGGTCGACGACCTCGCGCTCGGCCGCCATCACACGACCTCGCGATTCCACGCGAGCTCGGCGTCGCTTCGGCGCAGGTACATCGGCAGGACCTCAGATGGTGCGCAGAAGTCCTCGCGTTCGTAACGCGCCGACGCGAGCTCGGCGAGAGCGCTGAGGCTCGGCGACGCGTGCGCCGGACCTGCGAGCTCGACGCGGCGACCCAGCGGCACGAACGCGTCGGCGAACCGCAACGAGCCGTCGCCGCAGACCAACGCGTCCTCACCGCGGGCCTCGAGCTCGGCGACGAGA
This sequence comes from Actinomycetota bacterium, assembly GCA_030839005.1. Classification (GTDB taxonomy): domain Bacteria; phylum Actinomycetota; class Acidimicrobiia; order IMCC26256; family PALSA-610; genus PALSA-610. The sequence goes on from JAUZEM010000024.1 coordinate 12,467, forward strand.
TCGTCAGGGGTACCGAGCTCGTACTCGGAGACGCGTTGCACTCCTCCCGGCACCTGCCGGTAGAGCGCCCAGTAGAGCTCGTGCCGGCGGGCATCGATGGTTGCGACGACGAGCCGGCGCGCGTAACGGAGCGGGTACGCGAGGAGGTCGAGGCTCGGGATGGGGATCACCGGTACACGCAGCGACTGCGCGAGCACCTTTGCGGTCGTGACGCCGACTCGCAGGCCGGTGAACATGCCCGGTCCGATGCCGACCGCGACGGCCGACACCTGGGCGAGCTCGACGCCGCAACGCTCGCAACACCACGCGATCGCGGGCGCGAGGGTCTCGGCGTGACGGGGTGGCGCGGTATCGGCGGTGCCGCCGAGCTCGACGCGCCCGAGCATGCCGTGCTCGTTGGCGAGCACCACACCGACCCGGCGGGTCGAGGTGTCGAGACCGAGGAGCAACATCACGCGTCTCCGAACGCAGCAAGCGCGGCCTCGAGGCCCGGGCGCCGAGCCGACCAGGCCGTTCCGCTCGCGACGATCTCGAGCACGCGGCGGTCGTCGTCGTCATCCGTCACGCCGTCCATGCCGATGCGCACGTCGATGCGCTCGAGAGGGAGCACGAGCGCGATCGCCTCGCCCCACTCGACGACAGTGACCCGGCCCTCGAGCAACTCTTCGAAGCCGAGATCGTGCACCTCTTGAATCCGGTCGAGGCGATACACGTCGACGTGCGCGACGGGGATGCGGCCTTCGTACTCCTGCACGATCGTGAACGTCGGGCTCGTCACCGGTTGCGTGACACCCAGTGCGCGCGCCAACCCTTTCGCGAACGTCGTCTTGCCGGCGCCGAGGTCGCCGGTGAGAACGACGAGGTCACCGGCGCGGAGCTGCGATCCGACCGCCTGACCGACCGCCGCGGTCTCGTCCGCTCCCTTCGTCGTCAGCGATGCCATCGTCATCTCTCGGCAAGAGCGAGCGCGCGCTTCACGTGAACGAAGTCGGCACGCGCCTCGGCCAGCGCACGACCACCCGAGCGCAGGACCGCCGAAGGATGCAGCGTCGGGATGAGTACCGCAGCCTGACCGGCGCGCGTGAACGCGAACTCGGTACCGCGCAGTTTCGTGATGCCTTCCTTGGTCTGCAACAGCAGCTTGGTCGCGAAGTTGCCGAGCGTGACGACGACGCGCGGCCGGATGAGCTCGAGTTGGCGGTCGAGCCAAGGCGCACACGCCTCGATCTCGTCCGGCTGCGGATCGCGATTCCCGGGCGGACGACACTTCACGACATTCGCGATGTACACGTCGGCCCGGGTGAGGCCGATCCCCTCGATGAGCTGGGTGAGCAGTTGCCCTGCCCGACCGACGAACGGCTCGCCCTTCAGGTCCTCCTGCTGGCCCGGACCCTCACCCACAAACATCAGATCCGCGTCGCCGCGGCCGACGCCGAAAACGACTTGCGTCCGTCCGCCGGCGAGCTTGCACCTCGTGCAGGTCGACGCGGCGGCGGCGATCTCCACCAACGTCGCACCGGCACGGGCGGGATGCGGCGACGCAGTCAGCGAGTCGGAGGTCACGGCACTCCCGGGGACGAGGCGCGCATGTTAGCGGTCCGACGCCGACGCGCGACCAGGCGACGTTCGGCCAGGCGACGTTCGGCCAGACGACGTTCTAATCGCCTCGGCGACCACGTCGGTGGCCGCGAGCCGAAGGAGATCGAGGTTCGGCGTGATCGCGGGAGTCGCGGTGGCCGTCGCGACGGCGAACGCGACGTCGCCGTCGAAGCGCGTGTGCGCCGGTCGCAGCGCCCGCGCGAGCCCGTCGTGCGCGCTCTGGCCGAGAAGAAAGCACGCAGGCTTGTCGAGCCTCGCGTCGGTGACGACGACAACCAGCGTCGTGTTCGCCCGATCTTCCTCGAAGTTCGCACGCTCTTCCTCGAACGGCGAAGCGGTCGGGAAGCCCGGCGCACCGGTCGGCGCGGTCGACCCCGCCAAAGTCGTGCCGTCCGCGGCGATGACGTCGCCAAGCGCGTTCACCACACCAGCGCGCCGACCCCGACGCCGTCGACGGTGGTCGCGGCGACGCCAACTCCGCCGGGCACCGCCCATTCGCGGCCGCGCCACTTTCCCACTGTCGCACCCGCGCCCGCCCCCACCCGACCCGTCTCGAGCTCCTCGTCGCGCGCCGCCGC
>JAUZEM010000035.1 GCA_030839005.1 Actinomycetota bacterium
CGGCTCCGGAGGCCGATGCTCTATCCCCTGAGCTACGAGGGCGGGGGTTTGGAGGTTACCTGGCAGAAACTTGCCGGTCGTGTCGACTTCGGGGTCTGGACGGTGTTGCTGTGTCGTTCTTGCGCCGAGTGGGTAGGCGTCGGGTCGGATGGTGTCCGACGCCGATACAGCCAATGGAGACGCGAACCAGGTAACGACGGTGCCGCGACGAGGTCGCGTGGTGCGACGCTTCGTGCTGCCGGCGTTGGTCGGGTTCGCGCTGCTCTGGGGTGGGATCCAGGTCGGCGGCGAGATCATTCCCGCTTTGCATACGGTCGTCGCGGCCGACCTCGCGTGGCTGATGGTCGCGGCAGGTTTCGAGGTCGCGAGTTATCTGTTCCTCGGAAGTGTTCTTTGCTTGCTCGCGCGCGACGAAAACCTTTCCTACGGCGACGCCGTGCGGGTGGGGCTCGTCTCGTCGGGTCTCGGAACGATCCTGCCGGCGGCGCCGATCGAAGGGATCGTGCTCGCGGCATCCGAGCTCGAGATCCGTGGTCTGGAACGACGAAGAACGTTCGTCGCGCTGGGGCTCGCGCAGTGGTACTTCGCGCGAGCCCTGTTCGCGGTCGGCGCGCTCGCCGCGCTGACCGTTGCCGCGTTCGCCGTGCTGCGCGCCGCCGCCGTCGGCTCCTCGTGGCCGCTGATGTTGACGGTTGGAGGAGCGCTCGCCGCGTCGTTTCTCTTCATGGGTGCCGTCGTCCGGCGTTTGCATCTCGTGACCGTGCTGGCGCGCACTGCGGGACGGATCCCGGGCGCGCGTCGCCGCGCCGAGCTTCTCGCCGCGTCATGCCGTGCGTGGTCGTTGGAGGTAAGCGCGTCGATCGGCTCGCGCCGGAACCGCACGCGGTTGCTCGCATGTGCGTTCGGCGCGACCGTGGCCGACGGGACGTGCTTCGTGTTCGCGCTTCGCGCCGCGGGAGTGCATCGGGGATGGGTCGTCCTCACCCTCGCTTACGCCGTCGGCATGCTTGCCGCGTTCGTGCCTCTCCTCCCGGCCGGACTCGGAGCGGTCGAGGCGGCCGTACCGGCATTCCTGGCGTCCGCCCATGTGCCGGTGCCCGTTGCGCTCGGCGGAGTCCTCGCGTATCGCGCGCTCGGCACGCTCATGCCGGCTTTCGTCGGGGCGGCCGCACTCGCGCAGCTGCGGGTCCGTCGTCGTCGCCGAACCCGAACGCCCGCGACGCGCCCGGCTGACGACGCGGCGATCGCCGAAGCTGAGCGCGACGCGGCGGCCGCCGGCCGCGGCGGTCTCGCGTTGAAATGGTTCGGTCGCAGCTGGCGCCGGTCGCGGCCACAACCACTTCGGTAGCTGCTGTTCCAACAATTGGGAATCGTCCCGTCCTGACTCGCGCGCGGCACATCATCGATCATGCGCGGGAACCACGCACCGCGCGCGGGCGATCCAATGAGACATGGCGTCCACCGGCGGTAAGGACTGCGCACTCCGGGGAGCAGGGTGCGTGCGCCGGGAACGAACACTGGGTCGCGTTCGTCGTCGGCAGGCAGCGGTAAAGTGAGCCGACTGTAAGGGGCGAGCTTACGCAAAGGGATGGCTCATGCAAGACATCGGTATTGAAAGAATTCGGCGTCTTGGCGCGCTTGTATGCGGCGTCGGCGTGACACTGATGCTGGTCGGCATCGTGCTGGGTCCGGCGGCGACCGCGTCGGCGACGACGGGGCACTCCAACAATGGCGACGTCAAGGTGCAAGACGCGGGTGACTCCGACTTTCCGCCCGAGAACGACCCGCATGTCGACTGCCCGTTCGACTTGGTGTTTTATAACTTCGATGCCGGTCAGCAACTGATCGCAACGCTGCAAGGACAGCCCCCGTCCGGCGACAATCAGCAGCTCGTATGGGGTCCGACCGTCATCGTCGCCGACGCCAACGGGTTCGCGCGGATCAACATCCAGGGCGGTGATTTGAAACTCGCAGGCTTGAGCGCACATTCCGAAGGCGGCGCCAACGACCTCGACGACAAACACGCGGTCCAGCGCGACAGCGACGAACAGACCTTCCATCTCAAACTCGATGTCCAGACGTTCGCCGGTGACCACTTGTTCAAGCACAAGGTCTTCTGGGTGGGCGAATGCGGCTCCGCGACGCCGACATCAGCGTCGACGACATCAAGCACGTCGACAACCGTCGAGACGGTGAGCCCTACGACGGCGAGCAGCACCTCGACGTCGTCTACAACGTCAGTGACCGTTGAGTCGGGCGCGTCGACGACCGTGGCGGGCATTTCCGAGTCCCGGGGCGGATCGACAGGGCTCGGCTCCGCCCAGACCACACCCTCGTCTACCCGTCCCGGCGGAACGGCGTCGGTATCGGCGACGTCGAACCGATCACTGCCGTTTACGGGCGGCGGCGCGGCCGTCGGCTGGCTCGGCGTCGCCCTTACCGTCAGTGGGCTCGCACTCTCACAGGCTGCCATCCGTCGCCGCAACCGGCAGGCGTAACAACCGAGCACGACGATGCCATCTATCGTTGGCCGCATGGCGGACGAGAAGCCTCCGCGCCATGCCTCCGGCGAACGCGAGACGTTGCTCGCACTGTTGCAGTATCAACGGGATTCGTTCGTGCGGAAGCTCGCCGGTATCAGTGATGACGATGCCCGGCGCGAATTCGTCCCGAGCGGAACAACGTTGCTATGGCTGATGAAGCACATGGCCAGAGCCGAGGACCTGTGGATCGAGCAGCGTTTCGCGGGGCAGGAACCCGAAATCCTCGACGACGGCGTCCGCCCCGGAGACTCCGTCGACGCGTGCATCGACGCGTACCGTGCGACCTGGGCGCGCGTCGACGGCGTGGTCTCGGTCGCGTCGCTGGACGATGAGTGCCGCGACGTCGGCGACGAGGCGATCGTGAACCTCCGCTGGGTGTTGATGCACCTTCTCGAAGAGACTGCGCGCCACGCCGGGCACGCAGACATCCTGCGGGAGCTCGTCGACGGCGAAAC
>JAUZEM010000037.1 GCA_030839005.1 Actinomycetota bacterium
AATGCACGATCTTGGGGCGGCCGTGCCGGTCGAGATACTCGCTGTTCGGCAGCGTCGCGCCCAACTCCACCAGGAGACCGGTTTCCTCCTGGATCTCGCGGTGCGCGGCGTCTTCAACCGACTCGCCCGGTTCGAGCTTGCCCTTCGGGATGCTCCAGTCGTCGTAACGGGGCCGGTGGACCACGAGGAACTGGACTGCGCCATCGGGGGTGGAGCGGGTCACGACGCCTCCCGCCGCAACTACGACGTCTTGAGGCACGATGTCTCGAGGCACGATGTCGGCGGGCTTGCTCACAGCCAACCGCGGACGCGCTTGGAGTTCGCCCGGCGCCAGGCGGCCGCGAATGCACCGCGCGCGGTGGCGGCCGCTTCGCGTTCGATCTGCGCGAGCATCCCGATCGCGTACGCCTCCGCGGGCGAGCACTCGTGCGCGGTCTTGGTCAGCCACTCGACCGCGACGACGGCGTCGTGGTGCTCGCCCAGGATGTTTTGCACGTTCGCCATCGCGCGGGCGAAGCGTCGAGCGGGCTTGCCGAACGCGGGAGCGCACGCCTCGGCGGCGTAGCGCGCCTTCTTCGCGCGCACACGGATCGCGTGCAATGCTTCGTAGGGCGGATGCTTGCCGAGGTCGTCGACCGCGCGGCGGATTTGTTTGTCGCGTTTGCGCACGACCTTCTTCAGCGCCTTCGCCGCCGGCTCGGCCGCGGCCTTCGTGTACGCGGGGCTGGCCGCCGCGGCTGCCACCTTGGCGCGGAGCTGCTCGTAGCGGGCTCCGTCCAGCATCGCGACGAGGTCGGCCTTGGCTGCGGCCCGATCGGCGTCGAGCCGGCGTACCACGCGGCGCGCGTTATCGGCTTCGGGAACCGGCAGCCGGCTCGCGTGCGCGCGCAAGCGGTCGCGCTGCACCTCGAGGTCGCGCACCAGCCCGAGCTCCGATCCCAACCAGCGCAGGTCGGATCGCAGGTCGTCGGCCCAGTCGCGTTCGACGAAGTCCTCGAACGTGCGGAGGTCGGACCGGAGGCGGCGGGTGGCGACCCGGGCCTGGTGGACCGACTCGGGGTCGTCGCCGGTGCGGAGCTCGGCTTCGTGGGCGACGAGCCGCTCGTACGACCGCGTGATGGCGCGCCGCACGATCTCGGCGACCACCGGCCGGTCTCGGCTCACGCGCTCACGCGTCCTGCGAGTGGACTTTTGCCCTCGCGATCGCGAGTTCCTGGAACCGAACCTGCGACTCGATCGCGGCAACCGTCGGCACCTTGTGCCACGTGCCGTCGCGCTCGAGCGTCCAGGCCAGTACGTCGTCGGCGAAGTTGATCGAGAGGATCTCGTCGAGCCGAGCCCGCATCCGGGGATCGGTGATGCGCAGCATGGTCTCGACCCGCCGGTCGAGGTTGCGCGGCATCAGGTCGGAGGAGCCGACTACGTAGGTGGTCTCGGGCTCACCGGCCGCGCCGAACCGGAGGATGCGGGAGTGCTCGAGGTACCGGCCGACGATCGAGCGGACTGTGACGTTCTCGGACAGGCCCGGTACGCCCGCGCGCAGGCAGCAGATGCTGCGCACGACGAGATCGATGCGCGCGCCGGCCGCCGACGCGCCGTAGAGCTCGTCGATCATCTCGGGATCGACGAGCGCATTGATCTTCATCGTGATCTCGCCGCCGGGATGGGCCTGACTCCGGATGAGCGCGAGCAAGTCGTCGCGCAGGTGCATCGGCGCGACGAGCAGTCGCCGGTACTCGCCCGGGCGGCTGTATCCCGTGAGGTGGTTGAACAGCTCCGACAGATCGGCGCCGAGATCGGGATCGCTCGAGAGGATGCCGATGTCCTCGTAGGTGGTCGCGGTCTTCGGGTTGTAGTTACCGGTACCGAAGTGGCAGTAGCGGCGGATGCCGTCGGCTTCCTGGCGCACGACCAGCAGCACCTTCGCGTGCGTCTTCAGCCCGACCAGCCCGTACACCACGTGGGCGCCCGCCTGTTCGAGCATTCTCGCCCGTTCGATGTTCGCCTGTTCGTCGAAGCGCGCTTTGAGCTCGACCATCGCCACGACCTGTTTGCCGGCCTCGGCCGCCTTGACGAGCGACGCCACGATTCCGGCCTCGTCGCCACCCGTGCGGTACAGCGCCTGTTTGATCGCCAGGACCGAATCGTCGCTCGCGGCTTGTTCGACGAAGGCCTCGACCGAGTTCGCAAACGAGTCGTACGGGTGGTGCAACAAGATGTCGGCGTTGCGCATCGCCCAGAAGACGTCGCTGTCCTTGCCGCCGGCGAGCGGCGGTGGATTCTGCGGAGTGAACGACGAATACTTGAGCTCCGGCCGGCGCAGGGTGTACAGGTCCCAGAGTCCGCTCAGATCGAGCGGCGCGTCGACCTGGTACACGTCGTTCGGCCCCAGCTCGAGCTCGCGGCAGAGCAATGCGAGCACCTCGGGCGTGATGTTCATGTCGACTTCGAGCCGCACCGCGAGCCCGAATTTCGTGCGCTGCCGCAGCGAGATCTCCATCGCGGCGAGCAGGTCCTCGGCCTCGTCGCTGAGCTCGATGTCGGCGTCGCGCGTGACCCGGAACGGGTATTGCGCGAGGACCTCCATGCCCGGGAAGAGCGCGTCGAGGTGCGCCGCGATGACCTGTTCGAGGGGGACGTAGCGAGCAGTGTCGGGCACGCTCACGAAACGGGGGAGCAGCGGCGGCACCTTGACCCGCGCGAACCGCTCCTCGCCGCTCGACCGGTCGCGGACGACGACGGCCAGGTTGAGGGACAGGTTGGAGATGTACGGGAACGGGTGCGCGGGGTCGACCGCGAGCGGCGTGAGGACCGGGAAGATCCGGTCGTCGAAGACCCGGGTGAGCTGCGTCTGCGACTCGGCGTCGAGATCGGTCCACGCCGTGAACGCGAGCCCGACCTCCTCGAGCGCGGGCGCGATGTCCTTCGTGAACGCGGCGGCTTGGCGGGCCACCAGCTCCTCGACGCGCGCCCGGATGGCGCGGAGCTGTTCGACCTGGTCGAGACCGTCCGGTGACGTCGAGCGGACGCCCACCGCGAGC
>JAUZEM010000182.1 GCA_030839005.1 Actinomycetota bacterium
ACCGCCGGTCGCAACCGACGCCCAACCCCTGTGCGGGCAAACACCTGCGGTCGACCGTGCTGGCCGTCCTCGCCCGCAATGACCGACCGATGACCCTCGTCGAGATACACCGCGAGCTGCACCTCAACGGCTACGCGATCGCCTCGCGCCAGCCCGTGAAACGGCTCGCCGACTCGCTCGGCTACGAGATCCGGAAAGGCCGCGCCAAGCGTGTCGATCGAGGCGTCTACATGCTCGACCAGCTCAATCCCGGCGAGCACCGCCGAATCAGACGCATCGCCATGACGCCCGCACTACCGCCCGCGTCGGGCCCGTCCTAGTTCGAAGGTTCGGGCGCGAGCTCAACGCGGTCGCGGCCGCGGGAGCGAGCTTCGTCGAGCGCGCGGCTCGCCTGGTGAACGAGCTCGGCCGCACCCAATGCGTGCGTCGGATAGCACGCGACACCAGCCGAGAGTGTGAGCGCGTCGCCGACCGGAGAGGCGAGCAACGTGCCGCGCACGCGCTCGGCCGCCCAGACTGCACCGGCTTCGGGCGTGTCCTCGAGGATCGCGCCAACCATCAGGTCACCGAGACGACATGCCGCGTCGCTCTCTCGCAGCGTACGGCGCACCACGTCACCGACGACACCGAGCGCTTGCACCCGCGTGTCGTGGTCGGCCTCCCCGAGCGTGTCGATCTCGAAGATGACGACCGAGATCGGGCGTAGCGATCGTCGGGCCGCGGCAACCTGTTGCTGCGCGAGCACCGCGAAGTACTTCTCGTCGTACAGACCGGTTGCGGCGTCGAACGCCTGCTCGGCTCGGGCCCGTTCTTCTTCGGCGCTCTGGCCGAGCTCCTCTTCCGCCAGTCTCCGACTCGCTTCCTCCTGGAGCACGGCATTGATCGAGGCGAGCTCGCGGCGCACAGCACGGATCTCGTCCTCGGCCTGAACCAGGCGGTCCTCGCTCTGACGGGCGCGCGCGCCGAGCGCGACGCCGGCGATTGCGGCAACGACGCCCGCGGAGCCCGCGACCACCGCGAAGGTCGGCGAATTGATCGCGACGCCTACCGCCCCGGCCGCGAGCGCGGCGACGCCGCCGGAGGCGGCCACGATGACTCGCGGATCGTGCATGTGCTTCCTCATCGGCCGACTGCTGCCCCGGCCTGAGGACTCGATCGGTGGACCTGCGCCAGTTCGGCGAGGTCGCGCATCATGAGGGAGAGCCGGTAATCCTTCGGCGTATAGACCCGGGCGACGCCCATGGCCTCGAGTTGGGTGCGGTCGGCGTCCGGAATGATGCCGCCGACCACGACGGGTGCGTCGACCCCCGCCTCCCGCAAGAGCCGCAGTATCTCCGGCACCAGGCCGAGGTGCGAGCCGGACAGGATCGAGAGCCCCACCACGTCGACGTCCTCGTCGCGCGCGGCGGCCGCAATCTCGGCGGGAGTGAGCCGTATCCCTTGGTAGATCACCTCGAATCCCGCGTCCCGCGCGGCCACCGCGATCTGTTCGGCGCCGTTCGAGTGGCCGTCGAGGCCGGGTTTTCCGACGAGCAGACGGATGGGCCGGCCGGTCTCCCGGGCGATTGCCCGCACCCGTTCGCGTACCGCCTCCATCTCGGCGCCGGACTGCACCGCGACCTGCCCGACGCCCGTGGGTGCCCGGTATTCGCCGAACACCTCGCGGAGCGCGCCCGCCCACTCGCCGACCGTACCGCCTGCCTTTGCGAGCGCGATCGTCGCCGGAACGAGATTTTCCGAGGTCTCGGCAACCGCGCGTAGGTGCGCGAGCGCCGCGTCGACCGCGGCCTGGTCGCGCGCCGCTCGCCACGCTTCGATCGCGTGCACCTGCTCGAGCTCAGCGGCGGGATCGATCGTGACGATGCCTCCGTGCTGCGCGATCTCGGCGAGCGGTGACGGTTCGGTCTCGGTGAACGAGTTGACGCCGACGACCTTCAACTCGCCCGACTCGATACGGCGCACGCGCTCGGCGTGCGACTGCACGAGTCGGCCTTTCATCTCGTCGATCATGGCGAACGAGCCGCCGCCGTCGAGCACCCACTCCAGCTCGGTCTCGGCCGCTTCGCAGAGCTCTGCGACCTTGCGCTCGACGACGACCGACCCTTCGAACAGGTCGCCGTACTCGAGCAGGTCCGATTCGTACGCGAGTACCTGCTGGATCCGCAGCGACCATTGCTGGTCCCAAGGTGTCGGCAGACCCAAGGCCTCGTTCCAGCAGGGCAGCTGGATCGCGCGGGCGCGCGCGTCCTTCGACAGCGTCACCCCGAGCATCTCGAGCACGATGCGCTGCACATTGTTCTCGGGTTGTTCCTCGGTGAGCCCGAGCGAGTTGACCTGCATGCCGTAGCGGAACCGGCTGAGCTTCTCGTCCTCGACGCCATAGCGGTCCTTGCAGATCCGCTCCCACATGCGCGTGAACGCGCGCATCTTGCACATCTCCTCGACGAAGCGCACGCCCGCGTCGATGAAGAACGAGATGCGCCCGACGACCTCGGGAAACTCGTCGGCCGGAACCTGTCCCGATGCGCGCACGGCGTCGAGCACCGCGATCGCGTTCGCGAGCCCGTACGCGAGCTCCTGCACGGGTGTCGCTCCCGCCTCTTGCAGGTGGTACGGGCACACGTTGATCGGGTTCCACAACGGCGCGTTCTTCACCGTGTACGTGACGACGTCGACGGTGAGCCGCTTCGACGCGTCGGGAGGGAAGATGTACGTGCCGCGCGACAGGTACTCCTTCAAAATGTCGTTCTGCGTGGTGCCCGCGAGCTGCTCGTGGGGGACGCCCTGCTCGTCGGCGAGCGCGATGTACATGCCGAGCAGCCACATCGCGGTGGCGTTGATCGTCATGGAGGTGTTCATCTCCGCGAGCGGGATCCCGTCGAACAGTGTCCGCATCTCGCCGAGATGCGGAACAGGAACGCCGACCTTGCCCACCTCGCCTCGGGAGAATGGGCTGTCGGGGTCGTAACCCGTCTGGGTGGGCAGGTCGAAGGCCACCGAGAGCCCGGTCTGGCCCTTCGCCAGGTTCGTCCGGTAGAGCTCGTTGGAGGCGCGGGCGGAGGAGTGACCGGAGTAGGTCCGGATCAACCACGGGCGCTCGCGCTCGGCCATCGACACCATTCTCCCGGATGACCGACGTCGGAGGAAGTCGACTCGCCCGAAACGGCTCGGACTAACGCTTGTACTCGTAGAAGCCGAGGCCGGTCTTGCGACCCAGCCGCTCGGCGCTCACCATGCGGCGCAGAACGGGCGCAGCCGCGTAGTTGGGGTCCTTGAACTCCGCGTAGAGCGCTTCGATGATGGCAAGGCTCGTGTCGAGGCCGACCAGGTCGAGCAGCTCGAGCGGGCCCATCGGGAAGTTGCAGCCCCCCTTCATCGCGGCGTCGATGTCGTCCCGCGTGGCGACACCGGCATCGAAGAGCTTGGCGGCGTTGTTGAGATACGGGAACAGCAGCGCGTTGACGATGAAGCCGGCCTGGTCCTTGACCTGCACCGCGTTCTTGCCGCACGTCGTGGCAAACGTGGTTGCGCCCTCGATGGTCTCGTCGCTCGACGTGATCGCCCTCACGACCTCCACGAGCGCCATCATCGGCGCCGGGTTGAAGAAGTGGATGCCGCACACCTTGTCGGGACGGCCGGTGCTCATTGCCATCTCGACGACGGGCAGTGTCGACGTGTTGGTTGCGAGGACGGTGTGGTCGGCGCAGATGCGGTCGAGCTCGGCGAAGAGATGCTTCTTCGCGGCGAGGTCTTCGACGATCGACTCGATGACGAGATCGCACTCGCGCAGCTCACCGAGGTCGCCGACGCCGCGCACCCGGCCGAGGACGGCATCGCGCTCGGCCGGTTCGAGCTTGCCGCGGTCGACCTGCTTGGTGAGCGACTTCTCCAGGCCCGCGACCATCGCATCGGCAGTGCTCTGGGCCCGGCTGCGCAAGACGACCTCGAAGCCGGCCTTGGCCGCGACCTCGGCGATGCCTGCGCCCATGATCCCGGAACCCACGATCCCGACGCGCTTGACCGTCATCATTCACTCCTGGTGCGTTGGCTCCGTGCTGAAGGCCGAAAGGCTACCGGCGGGTAGCCCGAGCGGGCGAGTGCTCTCCGCCACGCGTCGCCGCTCGTATCATCCACTGCGTGAGCAAGGCAGCCGGGACCGTTGCGCTCGTCGGCGGCGATGAGTGGACAGAGCCGTGCACGGTGTTCGACGCTCGGCTGCTGGAGCTCGCCGAAACCGACGAGGTCCTCGTGCTGCCGGCCGCGGCCGCGTTCGAGCATCCCGACCGGGCGGTCGAGCGGGCCGCCGCGTACTTCGAGGAGTTGGGAGCTCGCGTGACCGGGCTGCCGGTTGTGAATCGACGCGATGCCGAAGCCGACGCGAACGTCTCCGCTATCAGGGTGGCGCGCTTCGTATACGTCGCCGACGGCTCGCCGCTGCATCTGCGTTCGGTCCTGAAGGGGAGCGCGTTCTACGAGGCGATGGTCTACGCCTACGGGCGCGGCGCGGTGATCGCCGCGTCCGGCGCGGGGGCGACCGTATTGGGCGATCCGATGGTCGATCCGCGAGGTGGCGCGTACACCGTCGGTCTCGGTCTCGTGCCGGGCCTCGCGATCTTCCCCTACCACGGCCGGTCGGCCGAGCACCTCCGCGAGCGCTCCGTCGACCTGCTGGCGCGCGACGCGGTGCTCGTCGGAGTCGACGAGCAGACGGCACTCGTGCGCACGGGCGACGGCGCGTGGGAGGTCATGGGTGCCGGCAGCGCGACCGTCTACCGGAAGGGTGCGAAGCCGAAGACCGCGAAGAACGGCGCGGTCGTGGAGCTCGGCGCCGTCGCTACGCGCCGCTGATCGTCACCGCGTCGATCGTCGCCTTGGTCGTGGGATCACCGTCGGCACCGACGGGTAGGGCTTCGATCTTCTTCACGACGTCCATTCCCGACTTCACCGAAGCGAATCGCGCGTAGTCGTTCGCCAAACTCGCGCCTTGCTGTGCGCCGGTCACGATGAAGAACTGCGAGTCGAACGTTCCCGCGGGATCCGTTCCGGTCTTCGCGGCCGCGACCGACCCGACGGGGTAATGGTCCTTCGGCAGTTCCCCGACGACGGGATGTCCGTAGGACTTGGTCGGGTCGCCGCCCGGAGCGCCGCCCTGGATCACGAAGTCCTTCACCACTCGATGCCAGCGTGATCCGTTGTAAACGCCCGACTTCGCGAGAAAGATGAAGCGACCGGCGCCCTTCGGGTCGTCCTTGGTGTCGAGCGACAAGACGATGTTTCCTTGGTTCGTTTTGATCGTCGCGGTGACGCCGCTCGCGGGCACGGTGGTCGTCGGGCTGACGGCGACCGTCTTCTTCTTGTCGTCGTGACTCACGAAGGTGAGGACCAGGATCACCACCACGAAGACCGCGACCGCGATCGCCGCGTTGCGGATCGTGCGATTGCGCCGCCGCCGCTTCACCGCGGCCTCGCGCGCCTCCCGGGCGAGGCGGGCGTTCTCCTTTTTGCGCTGGCGTTTGTCTGCTGTCGGCACGGTCGCTGAATGTACAGGGCGGCGAAAGCCGTCCGTTGCTCACCGAGGTCGCCGGTAGCCTTGAAGGTCGTGGGTCTCCTGGTTCAGAAGTTCGGCGGGTCGTCGGTCGCCGACCCGGATCGGATCCGGGCAGTGGCGGATCACCTCGTCCGAACGCGCCGGGCGGGCAACGACGTCATTGCGGTGGTCTCGGCGATGGGCAAGACGACCGACGATCTCGTGCGGCTGGCGAACGATGTCACGCGGCATCCCGGCGGCCGCGAGATGGACATGCTGCTCACCGCGGGCGAGCGCATCTCGATGGCGCTGCTCTCGATGGCGGTCGAGGTCCTCGGCCAGGCCGCGGTGAGCTTCACCGGGAGTCAAGCCGGCATCCTCACCGACACCGAGCACGGCAAGGCCAAGATCATCGAGGTGCGCGGCGACCGCATCCGCGAGGCGCTGGCCGACGGCAAGGTCGCGATCGTCGCCGGTTTCCAGGGAGTCTCGACCGCGCTCGACATCACCACTTTGGGCCGCGGTGGTTCCGATACCACCGCCGTCGCGCTCGCGGCCGCGCTCGGTGCCGATGCATGCGAGATCTACACCGACGTGGAAGGCGTGTACACCGCCGATCCGCGCATCGTGGCGACCGCCCGCAAACTCGCCCGCGTCTCGTTCGACGAGATGCTCGAGATGGCGGCGACGGGCGGACGCGTGCTCGCGCTGCGATCGGTCGAGTTCGCCCGCAACCACGGTGTCAAGGTGCACGTGCGGTCGAGCTTCACGTGGGCACCGGGAACCTGGATCACCGAGGAGGACGCAGAGATGGACACGGTCGAAGCAATGGAACAGGCGATCATCTCGGGTGTCACCCACGACACCGGCGAGGCGAAGGTCACGATCGAGCACGTTCCCGACCGGCCCGGAGTCGCGGCGACGATCTTTCGTGACCTCGCGGAGGCGGGAATCAACGTCGACATGATCGTGCAGAACGTGTCGAGCGCGGGCCACACCGACATCTCGTTCACCGTGCCGCGTCCCGACGTCGATCGCACCGCGCGCTGCATGGAGAAGATCGTCGTCGACACCGAGGCGATCGGCTTCGCGACCGACGAGCACATCGGGCGCGTGTCACTCGTCGGTGCGGGCATGAAGACGCATCCCGGAATCGCGGCCCGCATGTTCGAGACACTTGCGAACGAGGGCGTGAACATCGAGATGATCAGCACGTCGACGATTCGCATCTCGTGCGTGCTTGCCGAGGACGACGTGGAACGCGCCGTTCGTTCGCTGCACGCGGCGTTCGGTCTGGACAAGGAGTAGTTGGTCGTGCGTGTCGGTCTGATGGGTGCCACCGGGATGGTGGGCACCGAGATGTTGAGGATCCTCGACGAGCGCTCGTTCCCCGTGAGCGAGCTGCGGGCGTACGCGTCGGCGCGCTCCGAGGGTCGCCGGCTGCCGTTCGCCGGTGGCGAGGTCGTGTGCGAGGTGCTGCGACCCGGGTGCTTCGACGGTCTCGACCTCGTCATCGTCGATGTCGACGATCCGCTCTCGCTCGAGTGGTCACCGCAGGCCGTTGCTTCTCACGCCCAGGTCATCGACAAGTCGTCGGCCTTCCGGATGGATCCCGACGTTCCGCTCGTCGTCGCCGAAGTGAATCCCGAGGACATGCGCAACATGCCGAAGGGCATCGCGTCGTGCCCCAACTGCACGACGATGATTCCCGTCACCGCGCTCGCACCGCTGCACCGCGCGGCGCGCATCGACCGCATGGTGGTGTCGACGTATCAGTCGGTCTCGGGCGCGGGCCAGGTCGGCCTGCGCGAGCTCGACTCACAGTGGACGAAGCTCGACGGCCGCTCCGAGGAGCTGCGTCACTCCGGCGCGCAGCCGGGATTCCTGGTGCAGGGCGAGGTCTGGGACAAGCCGATCGCGGGCAACGTCATCCCGCTCGCGGGCTCGGTGAAGGAACAGGGCTACACGTCCGAAGAGTGGAAGATGGTCCACGAGTCGCGCAAGATCCTGCACGACGACGCGATCCGGTGCACGGTCACGTGCGTTCGGGTGCCCGTATACGTCGGTCACGCGGTCAGCGCGAACGTTCGCTTTCACCGGCCGGTGACGAAGGCCGAGGTCGTCGAGTTGTTGCGCGACGCGCCGGGCGTATTGCTCGTCGACGACGGCGATGGCTACCCGACTCCGCAGGAAGCCGCGGGTATCGACCCCGTGCTCGTCGGCCGCGTTCGCGAAGATCCGTCCGAACCGGGATCGATCGATCTGTGGATCACCGGCGACAACCTGCGTAAGGGCGCGGCGCTCAACGGCGTGCAGATGGCGGAGCTCCTGCTGTAGCAACGTCCCGGAGCACGGTGCCCGCAAATCTCTTCCGGGCTGTCGATCTCGCGGGTTCGCGATCGTCGTGGGTGTGACCGTTGAACGAATCCACGAGGAGGACCCATGCGATACATCATGTTGATCTGCGGCGACGAGTCGGCGATGGCGGCGGCGAGCCCGGCCGAGGGCGAAGGTATGACCGCCGGGTACATGAAGTTCGGCGAGGAGATGACCAAGCGGGGCGTGCTCCTGGGCGGCGAGCGGTTGCACCCGACCACCGACGCGACGACCGTGCAGCTCCGCAACGGTGAGGTGCTCACCTCCGACGGTCCCTTCGCGGAGACGAAGGAGCAGATCGGCGGCTACTACGTGGTGGAGGCCAAGGATCTCGATGAGGCGATCGAGATCGCCGCGAAGATCCCGGGCGCGCAGACCGGCTCGATCGAAGTGAGGCCGATCTGGGAGATGTAGCCCGGGCCGCCGCGGTCGAGGCTGCGCTCGTCGCCGCCTTTCGCTCGGATTGGGGTCGCGTCGTCGCGACTCTCATCCGGGTGACCGGCGACTGGGACCTGGCCGAGGAATGCGCGCAGGACGCATTCGCGCGTGCGCTGGAACGTTGGCCGCGCGACGGCATCCCGCGCAGTCCCGGCGCGTGGCTCACCACGACCGCGCGCAACCGCGCCGTCGACCGGCTCCGGCGGGCCAAGTCCGGCGCTGCGAAGCTCGAGGAGGTGGCGGTGTTCTCCCGGCCCGAACCACCCGTCGGTGGTGACCACGACGCCGGTGGCGGTAGTGACAGTGACGAGAGCGGGGTGGAAGACGACCGCTTGCGGTTGATCTTCACGTGCTGTCACCCCGCGCTGTCGCGCGACGCGCAGGTCGCGTTGACACTGCGCACCCTCGTGGGGCTCACGACCTCCGAGATCGCGCACGCGTTCCTCGTTCCGGAAGCGACGATGGCCCAGCGGCTCGTACGCGCGAAGCACAAGATCCGCAACGCAGGCATTCCGTACCGGGTTCCGCCCGCTCATCTCCTGCCGGACCGGACGGGTTCCGTGCTCGCGGTCGTCTACCTCCTCTTCAATGAGGGCTACTCGGCGACGGCGGGTTCGGAGCTCGTACGGGTCGGTCTGTGCGCGGAGGCTGTCCGGCTCGCGCGCACCCTGATGGGTCTGATGCCCGACGAGCCCGAGGCGATCGGGCTGCTGGCGCTGTTGCTCCTCAGCGATGCGCGCCGCGCCGCGCGGGTCGACGACGCCGGCGATCTCGTCCTCTTGGAGGAACAGGACCGGACGCGCTGGGACACGGTCGCGATCGCCGAAGGGCTCGACCTTCTCGACGGCGCGCTGCGGCGCGGCGAACCCGGTC
>JAUZEM010000184.1 GCA_030839005.1 Actinomycetota bacterium
AAGGCCAAGCTGGTCCCGGGGAAGAGCGCGAAACCGGCGAAGCCGAAGCCCCGACCGGCAACGACCCTCGGCACCGGCAAGGCGCGCGCGACGGAGCGGGCGGGCCTCGCCGAAGGGCTGTCGGGCCAGACCCGCAGTCTCGTACCGAGCGTCACCTGGGGGATCATCGCCGCGCTCGTCGGGCTCGCGTGGTGGTGGACGTTCCGCCGCTGGCGGCACCCACTCACCTGGCTGACCGGCGTCCTGCCCTTCCTCGTCGCGTTGTTCCCGTTCTACGTATACCTGGAACGCGCGCTCCCTGCGGGCTACTAGGCGCGTGAGCGTCGACCGGGCGCGCGTCGACGAAGCCGCCGTACGCATCGCCCCGTTCGTGCACCGCACGCCCGTGCTCCGTTCGCACGCGCTCGACCACTGGGTCGATGCGCACGTGTTCGTCAAGGCCGAGCACCTGCAACGCGTCGGTGCGTTCAAGTACCGCGGCGCAACCAATGCAGTGCAGTCGCTCACCGAGTCCGGCGCGCGTCGTGGCGTCGCCGCGCATTCGTCGGGCAATCACGGCGCCGCGCTCGCGCTCGCGGCCGACGCGCGTGGCGTACCGGCCTACGTCGTGATGCCGAAGACGGCGTCGACCGCCAAGCGCGCCGCCGTACGGCGCTACGGCGCGGAGGTCACCTTGTGCGATGACAGCCTCGACGCGCGCCGAGCGGTGCTCGCCGAGGTGCTCGATCGCACGGGCGCGGTCGAGATCCATCCGTTCGACGACGAACGCGTGATCGCGGGCGCGGGCACCGCCGCGCTGGAGTTGACGCAGGAGGTTCCCGACCTCGACGTCGTCGTGACGCCGATCGGCGGTGGCGGGTTGTGCTCGGGGACCTGTGTCGCCGTCGCGCCGATACGCGTGATCGGCGGAACGCCGCGCGACCGAGCGTCCACTGTCGCCGACGGGTTGCGTACCGGCTGTTCGGCTCGAACGAAGGCGATCCTGGACGAACATGACGTCGAGCAGATCGTCGTCGACGAAGCGGACATCGTCGGGGCGATGCGCGTCGTGTGGGAACGGACGAAGCAAGTGATCGAGCCGAGCGCCGCAGTCGCGTTCGCGGCCGCGCACGCCGCGAAGCTCGACGGCGCGCGCGTCGGGGTCATCTGCTCGGGCGGCAACGTGGATCTCGACGCGCTCCCGTGGTCTTCGGCTACCAGCCGACAGCTCCGTCGGTCAGCTCGCGGATGATGTCGGCGTGCCCGTTGTGGCGCGCGTATTCCTCGATCATGTGCACGTAGATCCACCGCAACGAGCACGGCGCTCCGTGCCGCAGGCCGGTGTCGTCCAGCTCGTGCGCGGCGGCTGCCGCGCGACTGGCGTCGCACTCGCCGTGCCAGGCGGCGAGATCCGCTTCCCAGTCGGCGTCGTCGAGGGGGACGAGCTCGCTGTCCTCGATCGCAGGGTCGTACCAGATCGGCGGCGCGTCGCGCTCGCGAAGGAGCACGCGACGGAACCAGTTCCGCTCGACCTCGGCCATGTGGCGCACCAGACCATGGAGCGACAGCTTGGAGGTGGGCACGGGCCGGCTCTTGCGCTGGGCGTCGTCGAGCCCTTCGCACTTGAGCAGCAGCGTCGCGCGGTGATATTCGAGCCAGGCCTCGAGCATCTCTCGCTCGGCCAGAACGTACGGTGGCTCTTGTCGGCGGGGGTCTTCCAGATCCTCAACCATCCGATGCTCACTTAGGTGCCGTGGAAATTGGGACTGCGCTTCTCGGCGAAGGCAGCCATGCCTTCTCGGAGGTCGTCGCTCGCGAACGCGCGCGCCTCGAGGTCGGCGATCGCCGCCCGAGCGCCTTCGCCGAGCCACTGTGCGTCGGCGACGAGATTCAACGCCCGCTTGTGCCCTCGCACGGTGAGCGGCGCCGACGCCGCGATCTCGCCCGCGAGCGCGAGCGCCGCACCCAGCGCGTCGTGGTCGACGTACTGCACCAGACCCATGCGCAGCGCCTCCTCGGCGTCGACAGTACGCCCCGCGAGCAGGAAGTCGCGCGCCGCGCCCTGGCCCACGAGCTGGGCGAGGCGCCAGATGTTGCGGGCGCTGAGGTGGATGCCCAGCTTGCCACCGGGGATGGCGAGGCGGGCGCCGAGCGCGGCGACGCGCAGGTCGCACGCGACCGCGAGCTGCATCCCCGCGCCCATCGCGGGGCCGTTGATCGCCGCGACGACCGGCGCCGGGTGGGCGACGATCGCGTCGAGCACCTGTTCGAACGCAGGCCGGAACGTGTCGGTGGTCGCGTCGCCGTCGGCCGCGAAGCGGGTCACGAGATCGGCCCCCGAGCAGAACGCGGTCCCGGCTCCCGTGATGACAACTGCTCGTAGCGCACCGGACTGCTCGAGATGTCCGCGCAACTGCGCGCACAACTCGGCGTTCAGCGCGTTGCGACGCTCCGGGCGATCAATCGTCGCGACGCCTACCTGCCCCCGCTCCTCGAAGTGGATCACACGGCCGTCGCTTCGCTCAGGACTCGTCGATCAACGCGATGCGATCGCCCTCTTGCACGGTCTGGCCGGGCTCGACGTCGAGCTCGCGCACGACGCCCGGGACTTCGGTGATCACGGGGATCTCCATCTTCATCGACTCCAGGATGCATATCTCGTCGCCCTCGGCGACCATCTGGCCCTCCTCGACGACGACTTGCCACACGTTCGCGGTGATCTCCGCGCGGATCTCGGCCATGGCGGAGGATCGTATGCGGAGTCAGAGATTCTTGCTGTATCTGCGCATGCCCTCGTAGTGCGAGAAGCCCACGGCCTCCCAGAACACTTGCGCGATCTCACGATCGCCTTCGACCAGGGCGCTCAACCTCTTGGCACCCGCGGCGCGCAACCAGGTCTCGCCTTCGGTGGTCAGTCGGCGCGCGAGCCCGAGGCGTCGCAGCTTCGGATCGACGACCATTCGATAGAAATTTCCGCGCCATCCGTCGAAGGTTGCAATGAGCGAACCCACGAGCGCACCGTCGCCGGCAACCGCGACGAGCACCGCGGCGTGCGGCGCGTCGACGACGCGCCGAAGGTCGCGGGGCGTCTCGGTCACGCTCGGGCTCGCACCCGAGCGCTTCCAGAGTGCGAGCAGGCCGTCGACGTCGTCCTTCGTCGCGTGCCGGATGGTCGGGGACGACGAACTCACACGGGGAGCACGCCGTGCTTGCGCCAGGGTCGTTCGATCCGCTTGTCGGCCGGGATGCGCAGGCCCCGGGCGATCGCGGCGCGGGTGTCGGCGGGGTCGATCACGTCGTCGAGCTGCGCGTGGCCGGCCGCGATGTAGGGGTCGATGTTCGCGCGGATCTCCTCGGCCAGCTCCAGGCGCTTCGCGACGCGCTCCTCTTCGTCTTCGATCGCTTCGAGTTGCCGGCGGTGGATGATGTTCACGGCACCGTCGGGCCCCATCACCGCGATCTCGGCCGTCGGCCACGCCACGATGTAGTCGGCCTCGTACGCGAGACCGTTCATGACGAAGTAGCCGGCCCCGTAGCTCTTGCGCAGCACGACCGAGATCTTGGGCACCGTCGCCTCGCTCACCGCGAACAGCATCTTGGCGCCGTGCCGGATGATGCCTTGCTTCTCGACGGCCGATCCGACGATGAAACCGGGCACGTCGTGCAGGAACACGAGCGGGATGTTGAACGCATCGCACAGCCAGACGAACCGCGCCGCCTTGTCGGCCGCGTTCACGTCGAGCGCGCCTCCGAGGACCATGGGCTGGTTCGCGACGACACCTACCGGTTGACCGCCGACCCGTGCCAACCCGGTCACGAGATTCTTCGCCCATTCGGGCTTCATCCAGAAAACATCGCCGTCGTCGACGACCGCGTGCACGACCTTGCGGACGTCGTACGCGCGGCGCGGCGCGGTCGGCACCAGCTCGTACAGCTCCTCGGCCCGGCGGTCGACGGGATCATTCGTACTGCGTACCGGGGGAGATGCGCGATTGTGCTGCGGGAAGAACGACAGGTACTCGCGCACGGCGCGCAGGCACTCCTCGTCGTCGGCCACTTCGAGGTCGGCGACGCCCGACACCTTCGTATGCACCGCGGAGCCGCCCATCTCCTCTTCGGTCACGTCCTCGCCCACCGCGGCCTTGACGAGGTGCCGACCACCGAGCGCCATCGACGACGTGCCCTTCACCATCGGCACGAAGTCGGCGAGGCCGGGAATGTATGCGGTGCCGGCGGCGCAGTGCCCGAGCATCGCCGCGACCATCGGTACGACGCCGCTCATCGCGACCTGCTCGCGGAACAGCGCGCCGGCGCCGGCGAAGCTCGAGCCGCTCGTCGACTGGATGCGCGCGCCGGCGGAATCGAGGAGCCAGACGAACGGGATCCGTTGGCGCACCGCGTGCGCGCGCATGCGGCTGATCTTGCTCTCCCCCACCGCACCCATCGAGCCCGCCATCACGGTGAAGTCGTAGGCCGCGATCGCGACGAGCCGGCCGTCGACCGCGCCGACGCCCGTGATCGCGCCGTCGGCCGCGAGCGTCCGGTCGCCGAGGCCTGCATCCATGTGATCGGCGAGCAGGCCGTACTCGACCCACGTACCGGGATCGACGAGCAGGTCGAGCCGCTCGCGCACCGTCAGCTTGCCGAGCGAATGCTGACGTTCGACGAGCTTCTCGCCGCCCATCTCGAGCGCGCGAGCCTTGCGCGTGGCCAGATCGCCGACGAGCGGTCCCCAATCGTGGCGCGGGTCGGCCATCGTGCTATCGCCCTTTCCATCGCGGCGCGCGCTTCTCCGCGAACGCGGCGACACCCTCGGCCGCGTCCTCGGTCTGCGAAGTCACCGTCAGCATGCCCTGGAGATACGAGAGCGCCGCGTCGGCGTCCATCTCGAGCACGCGATAGAACGACTCTCTGCCCCAGCGCATGACGATCGGCGATTTCGACGCGAGCTCGGTCGCGAGCGCGTCGACCGCCGCGTCCAGCTCCGCGACGCGCACCAGCCGCTGCACGAACCCGATGCGCACACCCTCTTCGGCCGTGACGCGCCGTCCCGTCATCATCAGGTCGAGCGCCGTCTTCGGCGGCATGGATCGGAGCAACGGAACCGAGATCATGTACGGCCACAGCCCGACATTGATCTCGGGGGTACCGAACACCGCGTCGTCGGACGCCACGATCATGTCGCACGCGCATGCGAGACCGAAGCCGCCGGCGAGCGCGTAGCCGCGCACTCGCGCGATTACCGGCTTGCCGAGTCCCCACATCTCGCGAAACAGGTCGGCGAGTAGGCCTCGCCCGTCGTGCGCCGAGGCCGCACCGTCGGCGATCCCGCCGGAACCGAGATCGGCGCCCGCGCAAAACGCCTTGTCGCCGGCGCCCGTGAGCACGACGACTCGCACCTCATCGTTCTCGCGGGCGCGCGCGATCGCCTGACGCAAACCCTGCATCACTCCGAACGACATCGCATTGCGGCGCTCCGGACGGTTGATCGTCACCCGAGCCACGCCCGCGGCGTTTTCGTAGAGAACCTCGTCAGGCATCAATTCGGGATGGTATTCGCGTACCATTCATCTCGTGCTGGTGTACGCGATCGTCGTCGTCGTGGCGCCCTTGATCCCGCTCGTCACGGGAGGCTCCTATATCCGGCTCCTCGACGTGCGCTGGCGCCTCCGATCGGCGCTGTTCGTCGGGCTCACGATCCAGATCCTGCTCGAGTACGTGACCATCCCGAGAGCCCACTGGCATGACCTGGGCTTCGGGCTACTCGTCGCCTCCTACGTCCTCATCTTGGCGTTTGCCGCGCGCAATCTCGTTCTCCGCGGGATGGGCATCGTCTTCATCGGTATCGCGTGCAACGCGCTCGTGATCACCCTGAACCAGGGAATGCCGGTGCAGTTCCCGGCCGAGTGGGTCGGCAAGCCGTGGGCGCAGGCGACCGTCAAGCATCATCCGCAGCAGCCGGACGACAAGCTCCGCTTCCTCTCCGACATCATCATTCTGGAGCGCCCCATCGAATCGGTGATGAGCTTCGGCGACCTCATCCTCGTCGTGGGCCTGTTCGACGTCGCGTACCACGCGAGCCGCAAGCGCAAACGGCGCGAGCCACTCGGACCTCTGGAGTCGCGCGCGATCGACCTCAGCCGGCTCGAGCAGCAGGAGTTGGACGAGAAGCCCGGGCCCGAGCCCGAGCCCGAGCGTCCGCTGGTCTCGAGCTACTCACGCGGCGAGCGCCGGGTCAGCGGCCGGCGCTGATCCGATCGCGCAGCACCCGTTCCAGCGCGACGACGACCCGCTCGTCGTAGACGTACGAGGGTGCCGACCTCAGCGACTCGACCGCGAGATCGCCGGGCACGTTGTCGCGCGCGGTCAGATCGTCGTACTCGCTGGCGAGGCGCAGAGCCTGGACGGCGAGCCGGCGCTTCGGGTCATCGACGTCGCCGGCGATGATCTCACCCGCCGCCACGAGCGGGCGGATCTCGCGCAACATCGCACCGGTCACGGCGGTCACCTCGGCCGGATCGGCGCCGCGCTCGTCGACCGGTTCGTCCAGCGTGACCTGCCCGAGATGGTGCAAGAGTGCGGCCATCTCCAGATCGCGCACGTCGGTGTCCGACAATCCGAGCTGCTCCCCCATTGCCGTTGCCAGCGTTGCGACCCGCTCGGCATGTCCGGGAGGCACCATGCCCCCGAGCTCGGGTGCCATCGCCAGGGCTTCGATTGTCTGCCGGTACGAGCGGGTGGCCTCGTCGAGCCGTTCGAACGCGTACCAGGCAGCGAGCAGCGGCGTGGAGAACAGCAACGGTCCCCAGATGCCGACCCGTCCGTCGCCGTTGACGCCCCGGTAGCCGATCGCCATCAGCATGCCCGACGAGGCGATCGCCAACCAGGCGAGCCGGCCCCGGGCCTCGAACGACGCGCCGAGGCGGAACAACCTGCTGGCGCTGACGTCGACCAGCAGCTGCGCGCCCGCGGCGGCCGCGAGCGCGCCGAGCACCGGCGCGACCTGCTCGCGCCGGCCGAGGAGGTGCCACGCGCCTTGGTACGCGGCGTACGTCGCCGCCGCGACCGCGACGCGTTCGACGAAGATCGTGAGCCGCCAGGTGCGGCTGTGGTCGGTAGTGCGCAACAGGATCGACACGAGCTGCGCGCCGAGCACGGCGATCGCGTACTCGCGCAGGCTGAACGAAGACGCCAGCACGACGAGCACCGCGTACGAGAGCGGCAATGCGCTGCGATCCTCGAGCCGCAACGCCAGCAGCTCGCCGAGGACGAGTCCCGCCGCGAGGAACGTGAGCGCGTCGGCGTGGCCGGCGCGGTCGACGAAGTGTGCGACGGTGCCCGCGACGAGCCCGAGCACGCAGACGAGGACCACCCGATTGCGTCGAGTCATCCCGTCGCGCCCGAGGGTCGTGGTTCCAGCCGCATCACGTTGTTCTCGGCAGCCTTCGGCGGGCGGAAAAGGGCTGATCAGCCCGATCTGGTCAACCGATCGTAGCGAGCCGGATACGACGGGGTGCGTTTCCGCCCGGGTCAGGACGACGGGGACGTTTCGGACGCCTCGTTCTCGAGCAGATCGCCGAGGCCGGCACTACCGAGGCCGGCGACCGGGGCATTGTCGAATTCGGCGTCGCGCTCGAACCCGTCGCCGTGCTTCTCGCCGCGCTGTTCGATGGCATGGATGAGCGCCTCGACACATGCCGGGTGGAACTGGATACCCGCCTTGTCGCGAAGCTCACGGAACGCGACGTCCTGGGAGAGCGCCTTCCGGTAGGCGCGTGTGGAGGTCATGGCGTCGTACGCGTCGGCGATCATCACTATGTACGGCTCGATCGGGTGGTCGGGGTCGTCGGGATCGAAGCGCGTGTGGTCGCTGTCCGAAGCGGCGGCGATCGGGCGCAGGAAGTCGATGTGGCTCAGCATCTGCACGCTGACCTTCTCGTGGACGCGAACGTGCGCGAACTCTTCCGGTGTCAGCCGGCCCGGCTTGTTGAGGAGCTGGTTCGGGACGACGAGCTT
This sequence comes from Actinomycetota bacterium, assembly GCA_030839005.1. GTDB lineage: Bacteria > Actinomycetota > Acidimicrobiia > IMCC26256 > PALSA-610 > PALSA-610. The sequence continues at coordinate 7,996 of JAUZEM010000184.1, forward strand.
GCCGATGTCGTGCATCAGCGCCGCGAACCTCAGCCGCTCGAGCCGCGCCGGCATGAAGTTCAGCTCTTCGCCGACGTAACGTGCGTAGTCGGCCACCCGCTCGGAGTGCCCGGACGTGTATCGATCCTTCGCCTCCAGCGCGCGGATGAGCATTCCGACGGTTTCGTCGTGCGATTCCTTCACCCGCATGTACGACGCGAACATCTCGCGCGCGATGAGGATGGGCACGATGATCAACAACATCACCGCCGGCCCGAGCGAGAGATACAACCGGCCGAGGAGAAAGCCCAAGACCGCGAACGGAAGAACCTCTGCGCCGGACGGAAGCAGTCCACCGAGAACTTCTCGCCAGGAGCTCGTGCCTTCGACGACATACGAGAGAAGGAGCAGCGCCCAGGCGACCAGCATGTAGGCAAACGCGGCCGGAATCGCGGTGAGCACAAAGTACAGAGCGGATCCGGTGGTCGCGGACGGAAGGGTTCCGTAGACCAGGGCGGCGGCCAGGAATGAAAGCGCCGAGACGCCGGCGTTGAAGGGCAGCCAGCCCCAGGACGCCTTGGAGAAATAGCTCGGGCGCACGGCTAGCAGAGAACACACGAGCATCGCCCCGAGGAGGGATTGCTCGTCGCGGAAGACGACGATCGCCGCCATACAGACCCCGAGCCCCGGAGAAAGGAGCACGCCGTCGCGCAGTCTGACGAGCATTTGCGCAGACAGCAGGACCAGTCCGGCAAGCACTGCGAGGGCGCCCGCGGACGGAAGTCCCTCCCGGCGCGCCAAGAACAACTCGGCACCGACCGCGACCGCGAAGACCGCGACGGTGAACCACCGGAGCTGTCGGGGAAACGGTGACATCGCCTCTATTTGTCGGCAACACAGGACGGATCTGGAGACAGGCGGCAAGGCCGCGGGCAGAGCGGTTAGCCACGAACCCAAGCGCCACCAGCAAGCAGAACAGCAACAAGCCCACCGGTAACAGCAGCGACACGGACAGCAATCTTCTTCACAGGAATTCCCCCTCGCGTCACGACCTCCGCCGCGACCGCTAGGGACGACGGGGCACATCCGCTTCGCTGAGGAACATTTGCGTTTGTGAAGTGAGACGCCCGGCCCGAGACCTTGCCGTCTATCTCCCAAATCGTCGTGCCGAGTTGAAACCCCCTTTGCCATTGGCAACATCGCTCGCATTCGCAACGCGAGCAACAACAGCCCCACGCCGGCGGAACTCGGATTCTCGCGCGATTCTCGCGAGCGAACCGCGGCCTGGAACCAATTGTCGCCTCAGTGCGCCCTTTGCGCAAGGGCGGCGCCCCCGAAAACCCGACATAACGGCGTAATCGTCGATTAGCCGGGCAACTTTCCTATTCGTTCATTTTGCATCGCGCTGCCTAACGTGCGGGCGTGGGGAAGCGGGAAACGAGCGTTCTTGTCGCGTTCGCGGGGATCGTCGTTCTGAGCGCGTGCAGTGGCGCGAACACCACCGCGAGTCCGCCGATCAGGCAGACGGCGACCACCTCGACGTCGGCGCGACGAACCACCGCGACGACCGGGCGCCCGCGCGCGACGACGACCACGACGACCACGAGGACCCCGCCGCCGGAGTTCGGCTTCCCGGCGTTCAGTTTCGATGAGTCCGTGCCGCCCCCGAAGCTCGTAAACACCGGCACTAACTACGTCGCGATCCTGAAGTCGCTCGTGGAATACGGCAACTGGCTCGGGGGGCACAGGCCGAACCCCGCGCTCACTGCCTCGATCGTCGCGAGGGGCACGAAGCTCTACGACCTGTACGTCCAGGACCTCACCCGTCTGCGCGCCAACGGCAAGCGAGGGATCGAGACGCTCGGCGGTCAGAGCCAGTTCACGATTCTCAGCGTGAGGCCGGACGCCTTTTCCGCGAAGGTCGTCGAGGACATCCTGGTTCAAAAGACGGTCGTGGCGAGTGGCCGGGTCACGAGCGAAGTCCATTTCACGGAACCCACGACCTACCTCAGGCTCGCCGTGCTCGTCGGCGGTCGTTGGTACCTGGCCGCGTCCGAGATACAACGACCAGTGAATGTCCACCTGTGAGACGACTGCTCACGTTCGTCGTCATCGGGTTCGCGGCCTGGACGCCGACGGCGCACGCCGAAGTCGACGGCCACGGCTCGGTGGGCCACCGCGGCGACGTCTCGGTGGGGATCGTCGTGACCGGTCCGGGCTCGGGCGCGTCGGGTGGATCCGGCGACGACGCGGCGAGGCCGATCGTGCACTACGTCGTGTCCTGGTCGGTCGACCCCACCCCGGCGCAGACGGGCAGCCTCGACGGGCTGTGCGCGGTTCCCGGCGGTACCGCGCAGCAACCGATCTTCGGGTTCCTCTACCATCTCGTCGGCACCGATCCGAGCGGCGCGATCGTCGACGACCGCTTCGAGTGCGTCGCGTTCACGAGTGGCGACACCGCGCAACGACCGCTCCCGCCGCCCGTGCCCGCGGTACCCACGTTCGGCGAAGCGTGGAACCGCGCGCAGCTGCCCGCTCCGACCATCACGCTCGATCCCGCGACCCGCGGCATCACCGGTCTCGACACCCGCATCTCGACCGAGGGTCCCGCGACGGTGACCATCGCCGCGACGATCCGCGGCTACACGATCACCGGTACCGCGACACGCGATCACTACGAGATCAGCGTCGACGGCCAACCGGTGGCGAACGCGGGAACGGGGCACTACACGTTCGAGACCAAGGGGGACCACACGATCGCGGTCAGCGCGATCTGGCGCGGCACCGCGGCACTCACCGGGCCGGGACTGCCCGGCGGCCTGCCCGCGGTAGACCTCGGCCGCGCCGCGATCACGTCGACCCTCACGTACCCCGTCAACGAGATCCGCTCGGTCCTGCAGCCCTGAGCTCGACCGTTCCGACGGCGGCACGGGCGCAGATACGGTTCGGTTCATGCCGTTGAGCGACGCGCGGCTCTTTCACGTGAACGTGAACTGCTCGGATCTCGCGCGTTCCCGGCGCTTCTACACGGAAGGACTCGGTCTCCAGGTCGGCGCGCGAACCGCGCCCGGCGAGACCCAGCCCGGCGTGGCGTTCGGGCTCGAGCGGGCGCGGTGGGACGCGTCGATCCTCCTCGGGCCGCGCGGCTACGACGGTGGTGCGATCGATCTGCTCGAGTGGCAGGTACCCGCTCCCGCCGGCGCGCCGCCGGCGGGTTTGGTCGAGACGGGATTCCAGCGTCTCGGCCTGCGCGTGCCCGATCTCGACGCGACGATCGCGCGGGTCGAAGCCCTCGGCGGCCGCGTTTGGAGCGAACCCTTCGGCCACGCGCTCGTGGACGGCGGTGAGATCCGCCTGGTGTTGGTCGGCGACCCGGACGGCACTGCGATCGAGCTGATCGAAGGCGGAGAGTCGACGGTTTCGTTCGCGGCCATCACCTGCGCCGATCTCGACCGCTCTTGCGCCTTCTATGGCTCGCTCGGGTTCCGCGAGGTCGCGCGGTACCCGAGCGACAATCAAGACGGTTCGCACCTGCGCGTCGACGGCCCGGTCGCGATGGACGAAGTAGTGCTGACCGCGCCGGGCGGCGGCGAAGTGCTGGTCATGCTCGTCGGTTTCCGAATTCCGCGATGCGTTGCCGGAGCGGCGCGCGCGGCCAACACCGTCGGCATGTGGCGCGTCGCATTCCTGGTCGCCGACCTCGACGCGGCGGTGGCCGAGCTCGCGCGTCACCGGGTCGACACCATCTCCGCGCCCGTGACGATGTCGATGGGACCGAACCTGCCTCGGCTGCGCTTGGTCTGCTTTCGCGGACCCGACCACGAGGTCGTCGAGCTGATCGAGCGCCCGACGTCCTGACGCGACGGTCACCCAACACGACGCCGCGAACACCTAATGTCGTGGCGCGCCGAGTGGAAGAACGAGGCATGAACGAGCTGGACGTGGACGAAGCCGTGGACGAGTTGGATCTGACGGAAGTCGAGCGAGAGATCTGCAGGCTTCCCGACGTGTCGATCGTTCGGATCGTCGCCGAACCCGATGGCCGCGTCTCCGAGGTGCACGTCGTCGCCCATCAAGGCAAGCACCCGAAGCAGATCGTGCGCGACGTGCAGTCGATCGCGCTCGCCTCCTTCGGGCTCGAGCTCGATCGCCGTGTGATCTCGGTCGTCCAACTCGGCGGCAACATCCTCGATGAGAGCTCCACGCCCGACCCGCGTCCGTCGATCGTCGCGATCACCGCCGAGGCGAGCGGCATGCGCTCGTTGGTGCGCGTCACACTGGCGCTCGACGAGGAGGAGGCGGTCGGCTTCGCGGAGGGTTCGATCGCGACGACGGCGCGCCACCGGCTCGTCGCGCTGGCGACGGTCGACTCACTGCGTCAGCTCGAACCGGCAGCCGAGTGTGTCGACGTCGATCACGCGGAGGTCATCCGCATCGGCGCGCACGATGTCGCCGTCGTGACCGTCGTGTACGTGATCCCTCCCGCGGAGCAGCTCGTGTCGGGCTCGGCGATCGTGCGTCCCCAACAGGAGGCGGATGCCGTTTCCCGGGCCGTCCTCGACGCGACGAACCGCCGTCTCGCGTACGTCTCCGTCCCGTAACTCGCCCTATCGTCGGCGTCATGGCGCCGTTGGCGGTCACCGTCTCGTTCCGGCTCGGCGGCGATGACGGCGTGTCGGTCGAAGCGCGCAAGTGGGCATGGGCGCTGCACGAGCTCGGCTTCGAAACCCGACGGGTCGCCGGCGAGATCGAAGGTGCCGTCGAGCGTGACGACACGGTGATCCCAAGTCTCGCGATCGACCCGACAGCCTCCGGCGCGGCCGGCGCGGACGCGGTCGAGACCGCCATCGTGCGCCGCGCGTTGCAAGGCGCCGACCTCGTGGTCATCGACAACCTCTGCTCGCTTCCGCTCAACCTCGACGCGGCGCGCGCGGTCGCACGAGTCGCGCGCGAGCACACCGGCCGGGTGTGCTTTCGCCACCATGATCTCCCGTGGCAACGGCGCCACCTCACCCACCTGGAGACCGACTTCCCGCCGCGCGTCGACGGCGCGCTCCACGCGACGATCAATCTCCGGAGCCGGCGCGAGCTGCACGCTCGCGGCTACGCCGAGGCGGTCACGATCCACAACTATTTCGATCTCGACCCACCGGCCGGCGAGCGCGCCGCGACGCGCAAGCAGTTCGGCTTCGTCGACGACGATTTCGTGCTCTTCCAACCGGCGCGGGCGATCGAACGCAAGAACGTCCCGGGCGCGCTTCGGTATGCGCAGCAACTGCACGGTCTTGCACCCGATCTTCCTCTGCGCCTCTGGGTCTCCGGGCCCGCGGAGGACGGGTATGCGGCCGTCCTCGACCGCATCGTCGAACGCGCGCGGATTCCGGTCACGGTCGGGCGAGCTCCGGTGGCCGGCGACGCGTACGCGGCTTCGGATCTCGTCGTGTTCCCCTCGACCTGGGAGGGGTTCGGCAATCCCGTCATCGAATCGATCGCCTACCGTCGAGCCTGCGCGGCCTTTCCCTATCCAGTGCTCGCCGAGATCGTCGCGGCCGGTGTTCGCGTGTTTTCGACCCAGCAGCCGGAAGCGGTCGCGAGATTCCTGGACGAGCCGCCGGCGGTGCGCGACCGTTTCTTCGACGTGAACGTCAACCGGGCGCGCATGTCGTTCTCACTCGCCGACCTTCCTCGTGCAATCGATGAGGCGTTCGCCGCGCACGGGTGGATCGCTTGGTAGCCGAGGATCCCGTCGTCGCGCGGCGGGAACGCATCGCACGTCTCGCGGCGCTCGGCAAACGTATCGGCTACATCGCGCTCGGTGTCGCGATCGTCGCCTTCTTCATCGGCGCCGCGACCGCGTTCCCGGCGTGGACTGTCGGGGTGTCGATCGGCGGTCTCGCCGTGTCGTGCGCCGTGCTGCCGATCCCGATCGTTCTCGCCTACGGCGTGCGCGCCGCCGCGCGCGAAGACCGGGACCGGGGCGTCTGAACCCCGCATTACGATCACGGGTCCGTCGAGGAGGAGTTCCCATGCCCAAGGCCGCCGTGTGCCCTGCGATCAACGCGCCGCTCGAGGTCGTCGACGTCGCGCTGGACGGTCCCAAGGCCGGCGAAGTGCGCGTTCGCATGGGTGCGTCGGGCGTGTGTCACTCCGACCTGTCGGTGGTGAACGGGACGTTGCTCTCGCCACTGCCGGCCGTGCTCGGTCACGAGGGCGCGGGCGTCGTGGAGGCGGTCGGCGAGGGCGTCAGCCGGGTGAAGCCCGGCGATCACGTCGTCCTCTCGTTCGTTCCGCAGTGCGGTATCTGCTACATGTGCACCCACAACTCGCCCGAGATGTGCGAGACCGGCTTCCTGGCAATGGCGATGGGCGCCCAACTCGACATGACGCCGCGTTTCTCGCGCGACGGCGCGGCGCTGCACCAGATGTCCGCACTCGGCACCTTCAGCGAGGAGCTCGTCTGCCCGGAGATCAGCACGGTCAAGATCGACTCCAGCGTGCCGTTCACGAGCGCAGCCCTCATCGGCTGCGGGGTGCTCACCGGTTTCGGCGCCGCCGTGAACACGGCCGACATCGCGCCGGGTGACACCGTCGCGGTCATCGGTTGCGGGGGCGTCGGCCTGAACGCGATCCAGGGCGCCAAGTGGAAGGGCGCGGAGCGCATCTTCGCGATCGACCGCTTCGACTCGAAGCTCGACATGGCAAAGGAATTCGGCGCGACCGATCTCGTCAACGCGACCGACGGTGATCCGGTCGCACAAGTGCAGGAACTCACCGGCGGGCGCGGCGTCGACGTGTCGTTCGAGGTGATCGGCCTGAAGGACACCGTGCAACAAGCCTTCGCGATGGCGCGTCGGGGCGGCCAGGCGATCATCGTCGGCGTCCCGAAGATGGAGCAGACGATGGAGATCCCGATCGCGATGGAATTGCTCGTCAACGAGAAGCAGGTGCGCGGTTCGTGGTACGGATCGTCCGACGTCCAGCGTGACGTACCCCGGCTCGTCGCCCTGTACAAGGACGGGACCCTGAAGCTCGACCAACTCGTCTCGCGCCGGATCGGCCTCGAGGGCATCAACGACGCGTTCCGCTCGATGGAGGCGGGCGAGGTGGCCCGATCAGTCGTCGACTACGGCCTCTGACCCGAGCGCCCGAGCGGCCGGGAGCGAGGAGCGCGACATAGCCTCGCGGCATGCGCCATCGTCGCTTGGGTCACAGCGACCTCGTCGTTTCCGAGGTCGGGTTCGGTACCTGGACGCTCGTCACTGATTGGTGGGGTCGAACCGACGACCCCCACGAAATGATCCGAGCGGCCCTCGACGCCGGCATCACCTTCTTCGACACCGCGCCGGTCTACGGCGCCGACGGCGCCGGCGAGACGATCCTGCGCGACTACCTGTCTCGACACGACGAGATCGTTCTGACGACCAAGGTCGGATACGACATCGCCGCGGAGCGTACGCACCCCGGGCAGTCGGAGCGGCCGCACGACTGGCGACCCGCGTCGGTGCGCCAACAGGTCGACGCGTCGTTGACGCGGCTCGGTACCGATCACATAGATCTCCTGCAACTCCACAACCCACGTATCGAGCCGATCGTCGACGATGCGCTGTGGGCGACGCTCGTTGCGTTGCGCGACGAAGGCAAGGTTCGCGAACTGGGTGTCGCGCTCGGGCCTGCGATCGGCTGGGTGGAAGAAGGCAACATCTCGATCGACGATCGACCGATCACGACGCTGCAGACGGTGTTCAACGTGCTCGAGCAGGAACCCGGGCGCACATTCGCGGCGCGCGAGCGCGTACGCAGCGGCGACGTCTCGTTGATCGCACGGGTACCGCACGCATCCGATACGTTGTCGGGCAAGATCACGATCGACACCGTGTTCCCGGCCGGCGACCACCGCGCGCATCGCAACCGCGACAACATGCTCGACAACTTCGAGAAGGCGGAGACGCTTCACTTACTGTGGTCGACCGCCGCGGGGCGCACGATGGGCCAGGCCGCGATCGCGGGCATACTCGCGAATCCGGCATTCGCCTGCGTGCTCCCGACCGTGCGCTCCGTCGACGAGGTGCGCGAGTATGCGCACGCCTCCGAAGTTCCGCTCACGCCTGACGAAGCCGCCGCGCTCGACGACCTCCGGGTCCGGAACTTCGACCACGTCGACCGCTACGTGATGCCGTTGAAGTCGAGTGTCTGATATCGGGGATCACGTCTCATCTCGGTCCGCCTTGCGGATGCCGGCGGATCAGCGTCGTCAGCAACTCTTCGAGGTCGCGCGCGAGCGATTCGCGCAACAGGGATTCCACGCGACGTCGATGGACGAGATCGCGGAAGCCGCCGGTGTCACCAAGCCCGTTCTCTACCAGCACTTCCCGAGCAAGCGCGCGCTCTACGTCGAGTTGCTCGAGGAGACCGGGCGCCAATTGCTCAGCACGCTCGCCGATGCCACCGCGCGCGCCGGTTCGCTACGCGAGCGAGTCGAGCTCGGGTTCCGTGCGTATTTCCGGTTCGCAGTCGGCAACCGATCGGCCTTCTTGTTCCTGCTCGGCACGTCACTGCGCTCTGATCCGGAGTTCGCGCGCATCGTCGAGGAGATCCTCGACGCGGCCGCCGAAACGATCGCCACCCTGATCGAGATCCCCGCGCCCGACGCGCAGCGACAGATGCTCGCGAACGCGATCGTCGGCATGGCCGAGTCCGTCGGCCTCCGCGTACTCCGAGACCCCGGCGCCGTCGTCGACGGCGACCAGCTCGCCAAGTGGATCTCGGAGCTCGCCTGGTTCGGTCTCCGGGGAGTCCGGACCGATTAGGGCGGCGGGACTAAAGCTTCCGGAGCCGGACGCGCCCGATCGTGTGATCGTGGCCCTTCTCGAGCACGAGATGGGCGCGACCCCGTGTCGGCGCGATGTTTTCTCGCAGGTTGACGAGATTGACCTGGGTCCACACGGACTGCGCGAAATCGCGCGTCGCGTCCTCGGAGTACTGCGTGAGGAAGTTGAAGTACGAGCGCGGGTCGTGCAACGAGGTCTCACGCAGCAGGAGCAACCGATCGATGTACCAGCGCTCGAGATCCACCTCGGCCGCGTCGACGTAGATCGAGAAGTCGAAGAAGTCGGACACGACCACGCTTGCCTCCACCCGCCCGCGGCGTGCAGGGGTCTGCAATACGTTGACCCCTTCGAGGATCACGATGTCGGGAGACGACAGCACGATCTCGTCGCCGTCGACGATGTCGTACGTGAGATGTGAGTACCGGGGGGCGCGCACCGTCGGCGCGCCGGCTTTCAAATCGGCGAGAAATCGCATCAACGCGCGCACGTCGTAGCTCTCGGGAAAGCCCTTCCGGGCCATGAGCCCGCGTGCTTCGAGCGCAGCGTTCGCGAACAAGAAGCCGTCAGTCGTCACGAGGTCGACGCGCGGATGGTCGGGCCAGCGGGCGAGCAACGCCTGCAGCATGCGGGCGATGGTGCTCTTACCCGCGGCGACGCTGCCCGCGATGCCGATGACGTACGGCGCACCGGCATGCAGATGACCGAGAAACGTCTCGGTGACCGAGTGCAGCTCGCGGGTGGCCGCGACGCGGAGGTTCAGCAGCCGCGACAACGGCAGGTACACCTCCTCGACCTCGAGCATCGGCATGGGCTCGCCGAGGCCGCGCAACGCTGCGAGATCGTTCTCGGCCAAGGACAAGGGCGTCGACGCGCGCAAGCGGCTCCACTCCTCGCGCGTGAAGTCGACATAAGGGTCGAGCTCTGGTTCGTTCGGCGAGTCCATGCTCAGTTCGACGCTACGGCGATCAGAAACCGAGTGGTCGTCCGCACTCGCGCTACTCCGCGCGTGCGACTCCGATCGGACAACTCACGCCCGTGCCTCCGAGCCCGCAATATCCGCTCGGGTTCTTCGCGAGATATTGCTGGTGGTAGTCCTCGGCGTAGTAGAAGGTCGGCGCCGGCGCGATCTCGGTCGTGATATCCCCGTAGTTCGCCGCGTGCAGCCTCTCCCCGAACATCGCACGCGACGCCTCCACTGCACTCGCCTGTGCCGCGTCGAAGGTGTACACGGTCGACCGGTACTGCGAACCGACGTCGTTTCCCTGGCGCATTCCCTGCGTCGGGTCGTGGTTCTCCCAGAACACCCGGAGCATCTCGTCGATCGACGTGACCTTCGGGTCGAAGACGACCAGCACCACCTCGGCGTGGCCGGTACGCCCCGAACACACCTCTTCGTACGTCGGGTTCGGGGTGAGCCCACCCGCGTAGCCGACCGCGGTCGTGTAGACGCCCTCTGCCGTCCAGTACTTCCGCTCGGCGCCCCAGAAGCAACCCATTCCGAACACGACCTGTTCGAGGCCGTCGGGAAACGGCGGCTCGAGTGGCGTCCCGAGCACGAAGTGGCGCTCCGGGACCGCGAACGGACGCTTCGGGCGGCCGGGCAGTGCTTCGTCGGCAGTGGGCAGATGGGCCGGGTCGCGACGCAAGAACATCGATCTCCCTTTTTCTCGGGCGGATACCGTCCTCGTGAACCACAGTTCTACCCAAAAGGTTCCCGCCTGGTTCAACCGCGCTTGACTCGTGCGAGCTCGACGAACGCGCGCGCCGACGGCGTGAGCGGGTGCGCCCGGTGCAAGAGGCCGATGGTGCGGGTCAACGCGGGGACGATCCTGGCGACGACCGCGCCCTGGGCCGCGAGGTTCTCGGCCATCGACCGCGGAAGAAACGACGTGCCCGCGCCCGAGAGCACTAGCGGTGCGATCGCCTCGCGTTGCGAGATCTCGACCGCGACAACCGGCGCGACCGCCGCCGCGGCGAGCGCGCGATCGAGCAGGTCGCGGGTCGAGGTACCCGGTGGTGTCGCGACGAGCGCCATGCCCGCGAGCCGTGCGACCGGCAACCGGCCGGGCACCGGCAATCTCGTGCCGGGAGGGCACACCGCGACGATCTCCTGACGGGCGAGGGTGATCGCGACCAGGTCGTCGCGGCGAGCCGGCAGCTCGGCGAGCCCGACCTCACTGTGGCCGTCGGCGACACGGTCGGCGAGCGCGCTCGCGTCCTCGGGCTCGGCCACCCGCACGACGACGCCGGGATGGAGCGTGCGGAAGCGACCGACCAGAGACGCGAGCGGATCGACTGCGAGGGTCGGGAGGGCGACGAGGTCGAGCGTGCCGGTGTCGAGCTGGCGCACCGCGCCTACTGCGTCCAGCACCACCGCGCGCTCCCGGATCATCCTCCGGGCCGGGCCCTCGAGGGCGCGCCCCGCGTCGGTGACGATCACGGCGCGACCGACCCGGTGGAACAGCCGCACGCCCAGCTCCGTCTCGAGCCGGCGGACGCCCTCCGAGAGGGACGGCTGCGTCACCCCGGCGGCCTCGGCTCCGGCCGTGAAGCTGCCGTGGTCGATCACGGCGAGGACGTATTCGACCTGGCGCAGCTCCACGGCACCCCTCCCGGCTTCCCATAGGGATATCCGATGATATCGGTAGTCTACAGAGGCTTGTTCAATGGTTGCCGGTGCCGTTCAATGAAGTCGTGGACCTGCAGATTCTGCTCGGAGCGCTGCTGATCGGAGCCGGCGTCGGCTTCCTCTCGGGCGCGTTCGGGAAGGGCGGGGCGGCCGTCTCGACTCCGCTCCTGCACGCCCTTGGCGTCCCGGCGTTCGTCGCGATCGCGTCGCCGCTCCCGGCGACCATCCCGTCGACCTTGCTCGCGAGCCGCCGTTACGCGCGCGCCGGGCACGTCGATTCCCGAGTGCTGCGCATCGGCGTCATCGTCGGGCTTCCGCTTACCGCGCTCGGCGCGTTCCTCACCCGCTGGATCGGAGGCGAGCCACTGGTGCTCGCGACCGATGCGATCCTCCTCGTTCTCAGCTTGCGCGTCCTGCTCGTCGCGCATGCTTCGGCGCCCGTCGACGAGTCGGGCACGACGGACCCCGCCGGCGACGAGTCGCACCGCGTGTCCAGTACGCACACCGTCGGCGTCGTCGCCGTTGCGGCGATCGCGTCGGGGCTGCTCGGCAACAGTGGCGGCTTCATCCTCGCTCCCCTCTTCATGAACGTGCTGCGCATGCCGGTTCGTCGTGCGCTCGGCACGTCGCTCGCGCTCGCGGCGGTCCTCGCGGTGCCGGGCACGATCGTGCACGCATGGCTCGGGCACATCGATTGGTCGCTGTCGCTCGTGTTCGGGCTCGCATCGGTGCCGTTCGCGACGCTCGGCGCGGCGACGGCGCTGCGCGTCCGCGAGCGGTCGCTCGCCCTCGCGTACGGCTTCGGTATTGCGATGCTCTCGGGCGGTCTGCTCGCCTTCGCAAGATAGCTGGCCCGCTCGACGATCCGAGCGTCGACGCGCTAGCCGGCGCACCAGAAACGTGATTCGCTCGGGGAATGAGCGACGGCACCACGTGCGACCCGCGATTCGGCGCGGTACGCGAGGAATTCGAACGCAATTTCGCGGAGCGGCGTGAGGTCGGGGCTTCCGTTTGCGTGACCCTCGACGGCGAGACCGTGATCGATCTCTGGGGCGGAACCGCCGATCTCGCGACCGGGCGGGCCTGGGCACGCGACACGATCGGCGTGGTCTGGTCGTGCACCAAGGGCGCGACCGCGCTGTGCGCGCACATCCTCGTGACGCGCGGTGAGCTGCAGTTGGACGCGCCCGTCGCGTCGTACTGGCCGGAGTTCGCGCACAACGGCAAGGGCGCGATCACCGTCCGGATGTTGCTCGCACATCAGGCCGGGCTCCCCGCGTTCTCGGCACCGATCCCCGACGACGGGTACTGCGACTGGGAGCTGATCGTGAACCGGCTCGCAGAGCAGGCGCCACTGTGGGCTCCGGGGACCCGCCACGGGTATCACGCGCTCACGTACGGCCATCTCGTCGGCGAGCTCGTACGCCGAGTCAGCGGTCGATCACTCGGCACGTTCTTTCGAGAGGAGGTCGCCGAGCCGCTCGACCTCGACCTGTGGATCGGGCTGCCGCAGGCGCACGAACCCCGGGTCGCCCGGACGATCCCGGCGCCGTTTCCCGAACCGGGCGATGCCATCCCGAGCTTCTACCGCGTCGCGATGACCGAACCGGATTCGGTAGGCGCGTGGGTGTTGATGAACTCGGGGCTCGTGTTCGCGCCAGGCTGGATCGATTCGCGCGACGCGCATGCGGCCGAGCTCCCCGCGTTCGGTGGTATCGGGAACGCACGCGCGCTCGCCGGCATGTACCGCGTGCTGGCGCTCGGCGGGGCCGCCGACGGCGTACACCTCGTCGATGACGGCGAGCTCCTGGAAATGGGTGCGTTGGCGTCGGCAACCTCGGTCGACGCGACGATGCTCGTCCCGACACGCTGGTCGCTCGGCTTCGCGAAGTCCGTCGACAATTCGGCGCGAGAACCCGGCGACCGCGACGGCGTCGTGCTGTCGGAGGACGCGTTCGGTCACGTGGGCATGGGCGGCTCGATCGGCTTCGCCGATCCGGCAGCCCGAATGTCCTTCGGCTACACGATGAACCGACAGGGCATGGCGGTCGGACTCGACGAACGCGGACAATCGCTCATCGACGCGACCTACACCGCGCTCGGCTACCGACGCTCCCCGAGAGGCGGAAGCTGGTTCCTGAAGTCGCGGTAGGCGAGGTAGTCCCGCGCTTCACAGTGCCGCGAGCGCGAGACCGAGCGCCGCCGCAAGCGCGGGCCCGACGAGGCTTGCAAGAAGGACCCGCAGCGCGGAGCGCCGGGCGCCGTGGTCGGCCAGGCGCACGACCTCGTACGTGAACGTCGAGAACGTCGTGTAGGCGCCGCAGAAACCCGTGCCCAGGATCGCCTTCGGCGTCGACGGGAACGCGTGATACAGCGCGAGCCCGGTCAGCACACCGAAAAGAAACGATCCGCTGACGTTGACCACGAAGGTCCCCGCGGGCAGCCCACCCTCGGTCCGGTCGAGGACGACGCCGTCGACGAGATAACGGGCCGGCGCTCCGACCGCGCCCGCGAGCGCGATGCCGAGTACCAGCATCACGAACCGCCGGCGCGGCGCGGGAGGCGGCGGGCGATCGCGATACCGAGGTACGTGACCACGAGCCCGGCACCGATGCTCACGATCAAGTAACCGACGCCGAGTACCACATAGCCGTCCTTTTCGAGGGTTACGGTCTCGACCGCCATCGTCGAGAAGGTGGTGAACGCGCCGAGGAATCCGATGGCGAAGAAGGGTCGGAGGAGGTGGTAGCGCGTCGACGCGAGACGTTCGAGCGTGAACGTGAGGAACAACCCGAGGACGAACGCGCCCGACAGGTTCGTCACGAAAGTCGCCCAGGGGAACGAGTCCGTCGCGACATGGATGAGCTGCGAGACCTCGTAACGCGCCGGGGCGCCCAGCGCGCCCCCGGTGGCGACCACCGCGACGACATCGCGCGGCATGCGACTCGGCCCGGCGTTCACCCTTCTCCGTCGCCGGGTCAGCCCGCGGCCACGAATGGTGTCGGGCTCGAGATCCGACTTTGGCCCTGCACAACCGCGCGCTCGAAGATGTTTCCTGCGGTGTCGACGATTCGGTAGCCGCCGGGTGCGGCCAGGATGCCGATGGAGAGCCCCGCGAGCGGCAATGGCGCGTTCCCGGCGTAGTTCGCGCCACCGAACGCGTACACCTGGCCCGCGAAGTTGACGAGCCAGTAGCCCCGCCCGTCGGGCGTCGCGGCCATACCGCTCACGGGAACGGGGGGAGGCGCGCCGCCGGTCGAGCCGAAGAACCGCGCGTCACCGAACGAGAAGACGCCACCGTCGGACGCGACGAACCAATACCCGCTGCCCGTAGGCGATGCCGCCATCGCGACAATCGGCTTGTTCAGCCGGATGCTCCCGGTGGACCCGTAGAACCGCGCGTCGCCGAACGAGAAGATTCCGCCGTCGCGCGCAACGAGCCAGTAGCCGCGGCCGGTCGGCGTGGCCGCCATTCCCACAACCGGCTGGTTCAGTCGCACGCCGCCCATCGAGCCGTAGAACGGCGCGTCACCGTACGCGAACACTCCGCCGTCGGCCGCGGCAATCCATCCCCCACGCGCGGTCGGGGTCCGCGCCATGGCGACTGCGTGCGCCGTATAGGAACGATCGAACGGCACTCCGCCGCCGAGGGTTCGCACGCGTCCGGTGCCGTCCACCCCGAACGTCGGCGTCCACGGAGAAACATCCGGCGAGCTCGTCGCGCGTGCGGGAGCGCTCGGCGGCGCGGGAACGGCGATCGAGGCAAACCGCGGCCCGAACAGGCGACCGTCGCGCTGCGGGTCGGTGGGGTCGAAACTGTTCACGTTGTACGAGCCGAGCAACCCGCCGTCGGCGAGACGCGTGCTCGCGAGCAGGACCGGATTGTAGGTATACGCCTCGTGATAGGTGTATCCCGGCACTCGAGACGGTGGCGGCGAAGGAACCGAGTACACGGTGCCGAGATCGCGCCAAGGGCCCTCCGGGTTCGGCGCCCACCAAGCTTCGACGGGTGGCCCGAAGATGCTCAAGGTCTTGGTGATCAACAAGAAGCCGTTGCCGTAGCGCTGTACGTCGGCATTGCTGACCGCGTCGCGCAACACCGGCGTCGCCGCGTTGCGGTCGCTGACCCAGCTCGATCCCGAACGAAAGCGCCACGCGCTCGGCACCATGATCTGGCTCTCGGGAACCCGCGCCACATACATGTCGCTCGTGAAACAGAACGCGCACGTGCGCCGTTGCGGCGCATAGGTGTACACGTAACCACCGTCGTACACCGCGCCGTCGCCGAAGACGCGCTGGGCCATCCAGGGGATCGGCGTCAGTCGTGCGAGTTTCAACGAGGGAAGATCGAATGCGGCGACCGCCGAACCGAGCGACGTGCCGAACGGCGTGTTCGCGACCAACCGCTGCATGAAGACGTACAGGCGCGACCCGACGACGATCGATGCGCCCGGCCAATAGAACGAGCCGTCCTGCTGGGGCGGCAGGACCCAACTCCTCGAACCCGGACCGGCGCGGTCCAACAGAGTGAAGCAATTTTCGGACTGCACCCAGGCCGAGTTGTTGCCGAATCCGGTAATCGGTCCGGAGCTACCGTCGGGATTGAGCGTGTAATACGCGGTGTCGCCGAGCGCGAAGAAACGCCTGCCGTCCGGCAGTTTCACGACCGACGTGATGTCGCCGATACCGAAGTTCGCATCCCGCCCGTCGGTGACTGATTGATAGTCGGCAACCGAATTCGGCAGATGAGCGAAACAATGTCGCACGTCGGCATGAGCCGGTACGGGTCTCGCCGCGATGAACGCAACAGACATCGTCAACGCTGCAAGAACGACGCGCCCCGTCTTGCTCACGATCTCGTTCCAAACGCCGCAGCCAGCTGACAACTCGCGTGAACGGTAGACGATCGCAACGGCGCGCGGGATTCGCGCCGGGCATTCCTACGAGGTGCGCCGGAGCTTTCGTCCGCGCGCTTCCCAGCGTCGAGACGCGATCCGTACGAACGCGTCACGGGCGCGGGCGGGTAGACGCGGCACGACTTGGCCCATCAACTTGGCATCGGGACCGACCAGATAGCGGGCG